>JASLHV010000378.1 GCA_030153205.1 Roseiarcus sp.
CGATCATGGCTTCGATGGCGTTGCCACCCTCGGCGAGGATGGCGCGGCCGGCCTCGGCGGCGAGCGCATGCGGCGCGGCCACGGCGGCGCGGGAAAATTGCGGCGTATCGGCCATCAGGGATCCGTTCAGAAGGCGGATTATTGATTTGAGCGGTCGATCGGCGGGTTGGATAACGCGTCGACCCAGCTATGTCACCTCTCCTGCCAAACCGCGATTTGCGGCGCCGGAAAGGAAGGGTCGGCGAAGGCGCCGACGGCGACCGCAATGAGGCCTGGGACTTTAGCGGCCTCCCAATAGACCGTCGAGCCGCAAAACTCGCAGAAGCGGAAAGTCAAGGGATTGCCGGCGTCCGAGATGCGCGTGAATTCTTTCGCCGCTCCAGTGGCGAACGTCACGTTTTCCCGGCGAAACCAAGCTTGCGCGCCAAAGACGCTGCCGGTTCGCCGCTGACATTCGAGGCAATGGCAGAGGGAGACGCGTGCCGGCTCGCCTTCGCAGGCGAGCGCCAGTCGTCCGCAATGGCAAGCGGCGCGCCGGATTGTCATTGAGGGGCTCCTTGTCGGCCGCGCCCTGGCTGGCGCTTGCCTGTCGTTGAGCGATAGTATACTGGCCGACGCCTTGCAAAAGAGCGGAGAATGCTTTGCCGACCGAGGCCCCCATCAATTGGCGCAATGCGCTGACGCTGATCAGCGTCGCCGTTCTCGTCGGCACGGAGCTGGTCGGCGCGGGCGCGGCCGCCGGCTGGGCGATCGGCGGCCTGTTTCAGTTGGGCGCGCTCTTCACCCATGTGTTGGAGCTGATTCTCATCCTCTGCGCGCTGGTGGGTTTGACCTATTTCCTCCGCGCCGCGCTACGGCACGAGCCGATCAGGGGGTGACGCCCCGGCGCATATCACGCCACCGCCTTTGCCGCCGCACGGCCTGCCGCCCGGCCCGAAAAAATACAGCCGCCTAAGAACGTACCTTCCAGAGCGCGATAGCCATGGACGCCGCCGCCGCCGAAGCCGGCGGCTTCGCCGACGGCGTAAAGGCCGGGAACAGGCTGACCGTCTGCGCCGATGGCGCGGCTGTCGAGATCGGTTTCAATGCCGCCGAGGGTCTTGCGGGTGAGGATGTTGAGCCTGACCGCGATCAGCGGCCCAGCGTCGGGATCGAGCAATTTATGCGGCTTCGCGACTCTGACGATCTTGTCGCCGAGATAGGCGCGCGCGCCACGCATGGCGGTGATTTGCATATCCTTGGCGAAAGGATTGTCGATCTGCCGATCGCGGGCGCGGATTTCGCGCTCGACGACGCTGAGGTCCAATAACGGCTCGCCGCCGATGAGCGCGTTCATCCGCTTCACCAGTTCGGGGAGTTCGCGCTCGACGATGAAATCTTCGCCCTTCTCCATGAAGGCCTTGACGGGCCCGGGCATGCCGGCGCGGATGCGGGCGATCACCTGGCCCCAGCTCTTGCTGGTGATGTCGGGATTTTGCTCCGAGCCGGAAAGCGCGAACTCCTTGGCGATGATTTTTTTCGTTAGTACGAACCAGGTATGATTGTACCCTGTGCCGCCGATGTGTTCCAGCGTGCCGAGCGTGTCGAAGCCGGGATAGAAGGGAACAGGCAAGCGCTTTCCACGCGCGTCCAGCCACAATGACGAAGGTCCCGGCAGGATACGGATGGCGTGATTCGACCAGATCGGCGCCCAGTTCTTCACGCCCTCGACATAATGCCACATGCGGTCGCGATTGATCAGCCGGCCCCCGGCCCCTTCCGCGATCGCCAGCATGCGACCGTCGACATGATCGGGGACGCCGGTGATCATCCGCGCCGGCGGTTCGCCCAAGCGCTTCGGCCAATTCTGACGTACGAGGTCGTGATTGCCGCCGATGCCGCCGGAGGCGACGATCACGCAAGGCGCATGAAGCGCGAATTGGCCAATGACGGCGCGCGAAGATTTTTTGCCGCGCTCGACCGCGCTCGGCTCGAGGATGTCGCCGGCGACGCCGCCGACAGCGGCGCCGGTCTTGGTGATTTCGTTGACGCGATGTCGGTATTTGAATGAGATGAGGCCTTGCGCCGCCGCCTCGATCGCGCGTTTCGCGAAAGGCTCGAGCACGCCAGGCCCCGTACCCCAGGTAACGTGAAACCGCGGTACGGAATTGCCGTGGCCAATCGCATTATGGCCCCCGCGTTCCGCCCAGCCGACGACGGGGAAAAAGCGCACGCCCCGTTCGTATAGCCAGGCGCGCTTCTCACCGGCGGCGAAAGCGACATAGGCCTCCGCCCATTTGCGCGGCCAATAATCCTCGTCCCGATCAAACCCCGCCGTGCCCATCCAGTCTTCAAGCGCGAGATCATAGGAATCGCGGATGCGCATGCGCCGCTGTTCCGGCGAGTCGACGAAGAACAGACCGCCGAGCGACCAGAACGATTGGCCGCCCAGCGATTGCTCGGGCTCCTGTTCGACAATCATCACCCGCCGCTTGGCTTCGGCGAGCTCGCATGCCGCGACCAAGCCGGCAAGGCCGGCGCCGACAATGATGACATCTGCGTCGTAAGCCACATTTCCCCCTTGTCGCGCGCAAATTTCCCATGAGCCGGCGCATAATTCCAGGGGCAAATCCAAAACCAGTCACAAAAGACCGAGCTCTGTCGTCTTA
>JASLHV010000387.1 GCA_030153205.1 Roseiarcus sp.
TTGGACCTGGTCGATCGCGGGCCTTGTTCTGGCGTTCGCGATCATTTTTTTGGTGGCGTTTGTTGACAGGCCGGTTGCGCTAACGTCTTACGACTTTTTCGCTCACTTGCTCGTGCTCCGAAGTTTCGCGAACGCGCCTTCCTTTTATCTTTTGGGGTTGATGGCGCTCGTCCCGGTGATGGCCCTGAGATATTTCGCGGGTTTCAGTAACCGGACGGATCGAGTTCTTATTCAATGCGCGGTGAGTCTGGCGCTTACGCGACTTTGTCTTGCTCCGTTGAAAATACTTTTCGGTCGAACGTGGCCGGTCTTTCCACACCCCTCTCTCATCAAGGACGGCGTCTTTGGGTTCAATTTCTTTCATCACGGCCTGGCGTACGCGTCTTTTCCGTCCGGCCACGCCGCTGCCGTTTGCTCAATAATCGGCGTTGTTTGGGTCACACACCCGCGATACAGGATTTACTACGTTAGTATTGTCATGCTTTTTTCGCTCGGGCTGATCGTGGGCGATTTCCACTTCGTGAGCGATGTGCTTGCCGGCGATTTCCTCGGCGCGATCGTCGCTGCAACTGTTCTGAGGATTTTCGGCACGGCTTACAATTCTACGCCGCAGTGCAGAGATCGCTCGGCGGAAACACCCGTGGGGCCATTCCACCACATTTGGAGATTTTTGCGCGCCCGGGGATGGCCGGATTCGGCTCGCTAATCCCCGGCATGGGGGTGTCACGGGCCTGGGGTAAGCGCGGCCGCCAGCCTGTTGGATCGACAAAACCGCTTTAGGTGAATGGTGTTGCGCGACGCTATATATCGCGCGCCTGTGCTGTGGAAAGCATTAACCGCCTCAGCGCTTGATTTTATTAACCACGTCGATACAGTGGCAAGGATGAGGGATCCTGGCGGCTGTCATTACCATCGAAGGTGCGCGGGCGGCGCTACTGCGAAGGTACCTACGACATCTTCGGAATAGGTCTAACCGGCGTCAGTCAAGGCCAACGCTAACTAACGATGAGAGCGCGAAAGTAGCGCGTGACTCCCTAGATTCTATTCGTCATCGCGTCAAAAGGCGCATGGGAAAGCAGAAGTTTGCTCATTGCCGATCGGCCGATTAGAGGACGATCAAGTGGTGCTCAGAAGATTCATAATAGCCGCAATTTTACCGGTTAGCGCCGCCGCATTCGCCGACGATTTGCCAGTCGTCAATTCCCAAAAATACTGTAACGCGATGTTTCCCCTTTCGGTAGTAGCCGAGGAGCCCTCAGACGTTTTGCGGAAAGGATGTCTTGCACTTGAATCGAAGTTTCGCGCCAGAGCAGTCCGAATTTGGTCCGAAATCCCTGAAGACGTACGTGACCAATGCGTGACCGCTCAGTTTTTGTCTCCGGCCGGTGTTTCCTATGAGGGAATTGCTCATTGTCTTGCGCGCCATATAGCGCATGTATATCTCGACGGCCTGGAGTGATGCGATTGCTGGAAAATATTTCTCTGACTGGTCCTTACTCTTTTCTTGTGGCCGTCATTCCGCTCTGGATCGCCTGCGTTTGCCTATGTGTTTGCTCATTTCTGATTGTTCGACATCTTCATCGGCTGAGTCGATCACTGGCTAGCATTCGTTCAAACAACGAACGTCAATTTCTCGAGGAACTGCGAAAGCGAAGTCATCACGACGAAGCGCAGGCCTCAAAGGGCGATTGACCGACCTTACGCTCGACACGATCGCCTCCTACCCTCCCCGACGCGAATAGTTCAGTTTTGCTATTTCATGAGTGGCTAAATGGATCGAAGTCTTAGGCGCATTGTGGCGTTGTGCAAGTTGAGCGCAATTGCCTTGAGCCTAGCGCCGATCTTCTT
Organism: Roseiarcus sp.; assembly: GCA_030153205.1. Lineage (GTDB taxonomy): Bacteria > Pseudomonadota > Alphaproteobacteria > Rhizobiales > Beijerinckiaceae > Roseiarcus. Next base: position 1,849 of record JASLHV010000387.1, read on the forward strand.
TTTCATCGCCGTGCGCGAAGCCCGCAGGGCTGAAAGTCCGATTTTGGCCTCAGTTCAGCCTCCGGCGCGCGCGGCTGACGGCGTCATGGCGAATTCCAGTTCGGCATCGCCGGGGTTTGGTGGGCTCGAGCTGGTTTCAACGCTGGGCCGGGCGATAGAAGCGTCAGGCGAGGAACTAATCTCCGCGATCAGTCCGCCGCTCTCGCTATTGGTCCCGAGCGAAACGACTTTGCAAGCTTCCGTATCAGCGGTCACTGTTGAACAGTTCAAGCCAACGACGCCAGCCGGCCTAAAGTCCGGCGGTTCGACGGCCAATGCCGCAATTCCCGAGCCGGCGGATTCGGTAACGCCGTCAGCGGTGGTCGCTCCACAGGGCCAAGCGGTAGAGGCCTCGCCACTGGAAAGCGCCTCTCACTCGGCCGCTTCGGGGACGCTCCGTTCCACCTCAACGACGCCCATCGAGGAAAATACGAAAGGCGACGCGCGACTGGGCCAGCCGCCGCAAGGCGCGCGGCTGGATGACGTGCTTCCGCGGGCGGCAGATAACGCTCGTAGGGATGCTCCATCTGCGGATCTTAATTATGCACCCGCATGGCCTGATCGATGGCTTGGATCGACCCGCGGAGACACCGTGAAGGATAAACAAGGCGCGATCGAGAAAGTCGGAAAGAGCAAGCCGCCAGCAACACATTTCCGCACGGCGCAAAAGAAGAAAAAAAACTCGCCGCCGATGTTAATAAATGGCTTTAGCGCCGCCGAAGACAAACAGGGCGATCCGGCTCCGATGTCTCAACCGAGCAGGGATGACAAATCCAATTGAAGGGAAATGTCCCAGCGCCGGCTGAAAAGATTTACATAGCCCTGTTGCAGTCTCACATGCTGGCGCTGAAGGTTGACGCGAAAGCCACTCAAGGTACGAGCGGGATGCGCGCGGACTTCTCTTTTTCGGTCTCCAATGCGTCGCAAGCAGTCCGCAGGGCACGGCCGGCCAATCGTGAAAGGACTATATCAGCGGCCGGTCTATCATCGCTCTAAAGGCCGCCAAATGCGCGAATGATCTCGCTGTTCCTTCGTACATCGAGGCTAAGGCGTCGCTGGCCCTACGCTCACTATCGGTTCGCGCGCCGTTGGCTTCCTTGCCCAATTCGGCGGCGCGCTCAAGAAGTTGTTCAATTCGATCGGAATACGCTTGCTGTAAGGATGGGTTCAAAGGTCCGGTAATCCGCCAGCGAGGGGTGGCCGAGTTCGTTTCTTCGTCTTCCATTGCCTGGACCCATTGCCCTCTGGCCAGACTCCTGTGAGCGCCAAGCAGATGCCGCGCGCCTGCCGGCGCGCATTAATCAGCATCGTTCATGCCTCCCATTTTGGGACAGGACAGAGACGAATTGCCCCCGATTAAGAATATTTCTTGATGCTGTTGTGGACCTACTTCTGGGGAAACCTACGCAAAAGTCTTGTGAGGAAGGAATTCGCGTCCATTCCCCCCGGCGTATGCTGTCGACCTTCGATACCGGACAGCGCAGTCTGGAGGACGCGTCTTGCTTCAAACCCTGTAAGAACGCCCTTAAGGACGAGGGCATCGAAGAGGGAGGCAATCGCAGCGGCGCTCGCGACCCCTAATCCATCTTCGCTGATCTCAAATTTTTCCATGGAAAAGGCTCCCATACGCCGGACAATCGCAAAAGATCCCTAGCGGGCTCTTCGATCCAGACCGTACCTTTCCTGACCTCGCCGCATTTGTTGCAGACCAAAG
>JASLHV010000394.1 GCA_030153205.1 Roseiarcus sp.
TCGAGCGCGTCAAAGCCATGCGCAACCATTTGGGGGATGGTTTCCCGCTCATGGCGGACGCCAATATGAAATGGTCGGTCGATGACGCCATCCGCGCCGCGCGCGCCCTACAGCCTTTCGATCTAACCTGGCTGGAGGAGCCGACCCAGCCGGAAGATCCGGAAGGACACGCGCGCATTGTCCGCGAGGGCGGATTGCCGGTCGCCGCAGGTGAAAATCTTCGTACGCTTGCCGAGTTCAAACATTACATCGTCTGCGGCGGCGTCACTTTTCCGGAGCCGGACGTGACCAATTGCGGCGGCGTGACCGCCTTCATGAAAATCGCTCACCTCGCCGAGGCGTTCAATCTACCGGTCACAAGCCATGGCGCTCACGACGTGACCGTACATCTTTTGGCTGCTTGTCCCAATCGAAGCTATCTCGAAGCGCATGGCTTTGGTCTCGATCGCTACATTGCAGAGCCGTTGAAAATCGAAGACGGCTACGCCTATGCGCCCAGCCGCCCAGGTCACGGCATTATTTTCGACTGGAAGGGCCTTGACGCCATTCGCGCCTAGAGCCGAAAAGGTCGCCGCCCAGCCAGGATAACGAACGAGCAGCGAGGCGATGACCGAAACATTCGATTACATCGTCATCGGCGGGGGCTCGTCAGGATGTGTCGCTGCGGCCAGGCTGGTCACGGAAAAACGCGCGCGCGTCCTTATCCTGGAAGCAGGCCATTCTCACCGCCATCCCTTGCTGGATATGCCGCCGGGCATCTTCAAGATGATCAACGGCAGCAAGTTCATGACTTACCACACGACCGTTCCGCAGGAGCATTTGAACGGTCGCGCGCATGACATCCCGCAAGGCAATGTGCTAGGCGGCGGTTCTTCGGTCAACGCACAGGTTTATATGCGCGGCCGTCCCGCCGATTACGACGAATGGCAGGACGTTTTGCGCGGCGAGAACGACAATCCGGGCTGGGCTTGGAAAGACGTACTGCCGCACTTTCGCGCTATGGAGGACAATAATCGCCTTCACGACGAACACCATGGCGCCGACGGCCCGCTACTCGTCTCCGATCCCGGCTATATCGACGATGTCTCGCGATGGTTCGTCCAAAGCGTGCAGGCGCTCGGCGAGCCTTTCAATCACGATTTCAATGGACCGGGCCAGCGCGGCGTTGGCTTTTATCAATTCATGAATCGGCGCGGCAAGCGCTCGAGCGCGGCTTACGCCTTTCTGGCGCCGCTCGAGAACGATCCGAACCTGACGATACGTCTAAATTCAGCCGTCCGCCGCATCGATATCGAGAACGGCCGGGCCGTCGGCGTGACGTACCAGGACTCGAACGGCGCCGAGCGACGCGCTGTCGTGGAGGGCGAAGTCATTGTCGCGGCTGGCTCGCTCGTGACGCCGAAATTGCTGATGCTTTCCGGCCTCGGGCCGGCGGATCATTTGAAATCGCATGGGATTCCCTGTCGCGTCGATCTGCCTGGGGTCGGCGAGAATTTGATCGATCACCCCGAAGTTCCGATCATCGCGATGGCGAACGGACCTTACGGCTATTATCGCCAGGGCGTCGGCTGGCGCATGCTGCTCAACGGCTTGCATTTCAAACTATTCGGGGCCGGGCGGATCACCAGCGCGGGCGTCGAGGCCGGCGCCTTCGTCAATCCCGTCGACCGCGCCGCCGCGCCGACAATCCAGGCCTTTTGCGTGCCGATCGTCTATTTGGATCGCGATACACTCGGCCTCGTCGAGGATACGTACGGCGTCACGGTGACAACGGTTGTCGTCAAGCCAAAGTCACGCGGCTTCGTCCGATTGCGCTCGGCCGACCCGAAGGCGCCGCCGCTCGTCTCGCCGCACCTCCTGAAGGACCCGGCTGACCTACAGACGATGATCGAAGGACAGCGCTTCTTCCTCCGCGCGTTTCAGACAAGCCCGCTCAAAGAACGCATCGCGCGCATCGGCATTCCCGATCCGAACGACCTCAGCGACGAAGCGCTGGCGTCGCATTGCCGCAAGTTCGTGAAGACAAACTACCATCCCGCCGGAACTTGCCGCATGGGGGCAGGGGACGACCCGATGGCGGTGCTGGATTCGTGCATGCGCGTGCGCGGCGTCGAGCGGCTGCGGATATGCGACCTCTCCGCCATGCCAAACATCAGCGCCGGCAACACCAACGCGCCAGCGATGATGCTGGGCAGCCGCTGCGCGGAGTTGATCACACGAAGCTAAGACCGGCTTGCATGGGGCACGGAGACGCCGCGCCGCAATGCCGCCGTGGAGCCGAAAAGAAATAGCGCCTCGGCTGCAGTTCCTGGCTCACGAGTAGCACAAGTCAGCTCGCCATCGCCTTGCGCAGATTCTCGCTGACCTTGTCGAGGAACCCGGTCGTCGAAAGCCACTTCTGCTCGGGACCGACCAGCAAGGCGAGGTCCTTGGTCATGAAACCAGCCTCGACCGTATCGACGCAAACCTTCTCCAAAGTCGAAGCGAATTTCGACAAAGCGTCATTCCCGTCGAGCTTGGCGCGATGCGTGAGGCCGCGCGTCCAGGCGAAAATCGACGCGATCGAATTGGTCGACGTATCGCGTCCTTTTTGATGTTCGCGGTAGTGTCGCGTCACGGTGCCATGCGCGGCCTCCGCCTCGACGACTTGGCCGTCCGGCGTCATCAGCACACTGGTCATCAGCCCAAGCGAGCCGAAGCCTTGCGCCACAGTGTCTGACTGTACGTCGCCATCGTAATTCTTGCAGGCCCAGACATAGCCGCCCGACCATTTCAGTGCGGCGGCCACCATGTCGTCGATCAGGCGGTGCTCGTAGGTGATGCCGGCGGTCGCGAATTTCGCCTTGAATTCGCTCTCGTACGTCTCCTGGAAAATATCCTTGAAACGTCCGTCATAGGCCTTGAGGATCGTGTTCTTGGTCGAAAGATAGACCGGATATTTGCGGATCAAACCATAGTTGAGCGAAGCGCGCGCGAAATCCCGGATCGATTCATCGAGATTGTACATGCTCAAGGCGACGCCGGCGCCGGGGAATTTGAAGACTTCCTTCTCGATCACCTTTCCGTCATCGCCTTCGAACTTGATCGTCAGACGGCCTTTGCCGGGCACTTTGAAATCGGTGGCGCGGTATTGGTCACCATAGGCGTGACGGCCGATGACAATCGGCTGCGTCCAGCTCGGCACCAGGCGCGGCACGTTCTTACAGATGATCGGCTCGCGGAAAATGACGCCGCCGAGAATGTTGCGGATCGTCCCGTTCGGGCTCTTCCACATTTCCTTCAGATTGAACTCTTTGACGCGCGCTTCGTCGGGCGTGATCGTGGCGCATTTGACGCCGACGCCGCAGGCTTTGATCGCCTCCGCGGCGTCGACGGTCACCCGATCATTGGTCGCGTCGCGGTGTTCGACGCCGAGATCGAAATATTGCAGGTCGATGTCGAGATAGGGATGGATCAGCTTGTCGCGGATCAACGACCAGATGATTCGCGTCATCTCGTCGCCGTCGAGTTCGACAACCGGGTTCTTGACCTTAATCTTGTCCATCGGGGATTCTCGCCCTTTCTGCATCGCCTCACGCGGCCGGCGCGCTATAACACCGGCAAACGACGAGGCAAAGCCGGCGCCATTGTCGCATCGTTCGTTGACGGAATCGCCAGCCCCGCCTAGCGTTCGCTCCATGCGCTCATTAAGCGCAGAGCGCGTCAGGGGCGTCTTCGGGGATTTCGACCCATGGCTATTATCGTCTGGCTGATCGTTGGCGGCATCGCTGGTTGGCTGGCCGGTCACCTCGTGAGAGGCGCCGGCTTTGGCCTTTTCGGCAATATCGTCCTCGGCATTATCGGCTCGCTTGTCGCTGGCTTTCTCCTGCCTCGGATGGGCGTCTTTATCGGCGGGGGCCTTATCGCCGAAATCATCGACGCCGCGATCGGCGCTGTCATCGTATTGGCGATCGTTTCCCTCATCCGCCGCAGGTGATGGCCGCAGAGAGAGCTACTCTCAATACCCGACCGTGAAGCGCCGCCGCGAATGAGCCGGCTTCTCCAGCTCGTCGACAAAGGCGATGGCGTAATCCTCGGCCGAGATGTTGCTGCCTTTGGCGTGGGTCAGCAGTTGATCGCCGCCAAGGCGGAATTTTCCGGTGCGCTCGCCGGGCGCGATCACGGCTGAGGGCGAGAGGAAAGTCCAATCGAGCGTCGGCTCTTTGCGCAGAAGGTCGAGAAAATCGCCGCCCGCCGCAGCCTCGGCCTTGTAGATGGCGGGGAACTCGGGCGTATCGATCAGCTTCTTGCCGGGCGCGACTTCCAAACTGCCGGCGCCGCCGACGACCAGATAGCGTTTCACGCCTGAGGCCTTGGCTGCGCTGATCAGCTTCTTCGCGTCGCTTTGGGCGAAATGCACGGCGCTGATCGCGACGTCATGACCCTTCAACAGGGCCGTGAGGCCCGCTTCGTCGAAAACGTCGCCTTTTGCAGCCGTCACCTTGGGCAGCGCCGGAACTTTTTCTGCATGACGGACAATGGCCGTCACCTCATGGCCGCGGCGGATGAGTTCGGCAAGGAGGCGGGAGCCGATCATCCCGGTGGCGCCGATCAAAGCGACTTTCATATTGTTCTCCAATCCGTGGTATGGAATATATACTAGATGTCGAAAAGATATAAGCTGTAAAGAAGGCACCTTGCAGTCATTAGGTTACCACCATGAAACCTCCGGAATCGCGCGATGAATACTCCGAATCCGTATGATGCGGATTGTCCGACGCGGATGATCCTTGATCGCATCGGCGACAAATGGGCGGTCCTCGTTCTCGGGCTGCTCGAAGAAGAGCCGGTGCGTTTCAATCAATTACGGCGCAATATCGCGGGCTTGTCGCAGAAGATGCTGTCGCAGACGCTAAAGAGCCTTGAGCGCGACGGATTGGTGGAGCGCCGCGCTTTTGCGACTGTGCCGGTGACAGTGGAATATTCGATCACGCCGCTCGGCCGTACCCTTGGCGCGACATTGGAATCGTTGCGCCTCTGGGCCGAGACGCATATCGCCGACGTTTTGGCGGCGCAAAAACGTTATGATGGGCGAGCAGGGTAGGGAAGCGTCCCGTAATCTTTTCCGTCTGTGGCGCGGCGTTCTCGCTGCCGGGGAGGCTGAGATGACAAATTTCCGAATAACGATCGCGTCTATGATCTTGGCTTTGGCTGTCGGCCTTGCTTCGTCTCCGGCGGCTCTCGCCGACGATACGCCGCCCTCTGCGGCCAAGGCCGACGACAATCCGGGTCTTCGCGCCGCGACTGAAAAATTCAACGCCTATGTCGAATTCCTCAATCGTACCTTACGCGCTTCCGAATCGCTGGAAAGGTACAAGAGCTGGGTCAATATGACGACGGGGCCGACCGGCCGTGAGCGGATCATCTATGGTCTGTATTCCGTCTATGATACGACGAGCGAAGCTGACGCGGCGACAAAGGCGCTGACACAGGAGCCTGCGCTTCCCGAACTTGACTCGGCCATGCGCGATTACATCGCCGCCAACGCGGCGCTCGCGCCGGTGCTCAATGAAGCCAACGGCTATTACGAGCGCGCCGACTACAAAGTCGATAAAATGGCGGAAGGCAAGGCGCTACACTCCAAGATCGTCGCGGCCGCTGGACCGTTCCTCACGGCGCGGGCGCGTGTCGATGCGCTCGTCCGGGTCGAAAAGGAAAAGGTCGACCTCGCCCGCCTCGACGCGCTCGAAAAGCGTGAAGGCCGCGCCGCCAACTGGCATGTCGCCAATGTCATGCTGCGCGCTAAGCGCGTGATGGATCTCCTGCCGAGCAACGCCAAGCCCGTCGTCGATCTCGTCGCGTTCCATGCCGCCATGGCCGACTATGGCGAAGCAGTCAAAGCGATGGATACTTACGGCGCCGGCAAGCCGAACGCCTTTTTCGTCTTC
>JASLHV010000438.1 GCA_030153205.1 Roseiarcus sp.
GTCAGGCTCGTCGTCGACTGCACAGGCAGGCCGACGACCCGATCGATCACGCCTAGAGGATCGAAACGAATAAGTCGGCCCGAATAGACTTCGACACTCCAAACATAACCTTCCTCGTCCACAGTCGCCCCATCCGGCAAACCGCGTAGTTTTTCGAAACTCGCGAACACCCGGCGAGAGAGTACATTCCCAGATGTGATGTCGTAGTCGTAGGCGTAAATGACCCGCCGCCCGGTGTCGGCGAAGTAAAATGTCGTTCCATCGGGGCTCCAGCAAGGCCCGTTCGAACAAATCACGCCTGCGTCTAAAGTGTGAAGTGAAAGGTCTGGATTGAGTCGGAATAGTTTGCCAACGGGATCGCGCTCTTCGAAATCCATCGAACCGGCGACAAGACGGCCCTGACGATCGACCTTGCCGTCGTTGAGCCTCGGCCGCATCTCGCCTGGATGGGTTTCATTGATGCGACGACTCTCTCCTGTTCTGAAATCAAAAAAATGGAAGCCGCTGCGCAGTGAAATTACCGCGCCGCCGCCTCGGCGCAGCGCCATCGAGCCGATCGGCTCCGGCAGTCGCCAGCTTCGCTTTTCGCGCCCATCCGCCGCCATGCAGTGAATCGCTGGGCCGTAGGAATCAATCCAATAGAGACGCTGTTCGTCGACGTCCCAAAGCGGCCCTTCGCCGAGCTGGTCATGATCTTCGCAAGCCAATTCGATGCGCAACATGCGTCTCATTCCTGGCGTACAACCATCGTTCCTAGAACGCGACTTTATCACCACCTTTGAGGGAAAGGATTTCTCTGGCTTCGTCTGGTGTTGCGACTTGTTTGCCCAAGCCCTCGATGATCTTGCGCGCGAAGGCCACTTGCTCGGCGTTGGATTTGGCGAGTTTGCCGCGCCCCGCCCAAAGACTGTCCTCGAGCCCGACACGGATGTTCGAGCCCATGGCGGCGGCTTGCGCGGCAATGCGCAATTGGCTGGCGCCGGCGCCGAGCACGGACCAGCGATAGCTGTCGCCGAAGAGACGGTCGGCCGTCCGCTTCATATGAGCGACGTCTTCGGGATGCGTGCCGATGCCGCCGAGCAGGCCGAACACCGATTGAACGAAGAACGGCGGCTTGACCAGCTTGCGATCGGCGAAATGCGCGAGATTGTAAAGATGGGCAATGTCGTAGCATTCAAACTCGAAGCGCGTATCATTATCGTAGCAGGTCGTCAGAATATATTCGATATCCTTGAAGCTGTTACGGAAGACGAGGTCGCGCGTCGCTTCGAGATGGGTCTTTTCCCAATCGAACTTGAAATCCTTGTACTTATCCAGAAGGTGGTACAAGCCGAAATTGATCGAGCCCATATTGAGCGAGGCGACCTCCGGCTTGAAAGTCGCTGCCGGTTTTACTCGCTCTTCCACCTTCATATAGGGACTGCCGCCCGTGGTGATATTGATCGCGGCTTTCGTGCCTTGTTTGATGCGCGGCAGAAAGCGCGCGAAAGCCTCCGGCGTTTGGTCAGGCTTGCCGGTTTGCGGATCGCGCGCGTGGAGATGCAGGATCGCCGCGCCCGCCTCCGCCGCGGCGATCGCCTCGGCGGCGATTTGATCGGGCGTAATCGGCAGGTACGGGGACATGGTCGGTGTATGGATCGCGCCGGTGACCGCGCAAGTGATGACGACTTTGTCAGCGAGACTCATTCTTCTTTTCCTCTGAGCGTATCTTCTTAAGGACCGATGTCGCGCGCTGCGCGACGCTTATGCGCCGCCAGAGCCATCAATTGGCGATCGCGCCAGCGTTGGCGTTCGACAAGGCCGTCGGCGGGAATCTTGGCGCGCCGCGCCTTTTCGATCTCATCGAGAACCGGACCAGCCCAATCGACGCGCCGCTGCATCTGGCCGAAGAGATTGATGTAAATGCCTTGATAGCGCTCGACATAGTCGCGAACGCCAGCCGGCGCATTGAGATCGATCGTCTCGAATGGACCCATGAAGGACCAGCGCAAGGCGAGACCTTCGCGCAGGCCGATATCGATGTCTTCGGGCGACGCATAGCCGTCGGCGACGAGACGAAACGCCTCTTCCAGCAAGGCGCCTTGCAGGCGGTTCATCACAAAGCCGTCGATCTCGCGTTTCATGACGATCGGCGCCTGGCCGGCGGCTTGGAAAAAGGCGCGCGCGCGCTCGACCACTTCCGGCGAAGTCCATGGCGCCGGCACGATCTCCGCGGCAGGGATAACATAGGGCGGATTGAGTGGATGGATCACCAGGCAACGCTCCCGGCCGGGAAGAGCCTCGGTAAAGGACGAAGGCAACAGCGCCGAACTCGAACTGGCGAGGATCGCGCTTTTCGGCGCCAAGCGATCGAGTTCGGCAAAGAGCGCCTTCTTCACATCGAGGCGTTCGGGCGCATTCTCTTGGACATGTTCGACAGTGGCGAGCGCCACGGCAAGATCAGGTTCTGGATGGAGCCTTGATAAAATCGTTGGCGCGCCAGCGCCGTTGAGAAGATCATTCGCGGCAAGATCTGGTAGGATTGCGGCGATGAAGTCGATCGCCTTGCTGGGCGCCGCTGGATCTTGATCCCAAAGCGCGACGTTATGGCCGGCCCGCGCGAAAGCGATCGCCCAGGCTCTGCCGATAAATCCACTGCCGACCACGGCGACCCGCGCCATTTGCTCCTCCGCTCTGGTGTCTCGCGCTACAAAGTCTCGACATTGCCGTCGACGCCGATCGACTGGCCCGAAATATTGATCCCCGCATCGGAAAGGAGAAAGGCGATCATCGCGGCCACGTCATGCGGGCTTGTCATGCGTCTCAGCGACACCCGGTCGAGGTAGGTCTTCTCCATCGCCTCGTAGGAAACGCCCACCTGCGCTGCTCGGGCGCGAATGACGCCCTCCATGCGCGGGCCCTCGATGATGCCGGGGAGGATCGCGTTGACGCGGATATTGGCTGGGCCAAGCTCCTTGGCGAGGCTCTGGGTGAAGCCGATGACGCCGAACTTCGCCGAGGAATAGGGTGTCCGGAATGCATAGCCATGCCGGCCGGCGGCGGAGGACATATTGATGATCGAGCCGCCGCCCGCTGCCTTGAGCAAAGGGACAGCGCGGCGGGTGCAGAGGAATTGTCCGGTCAGGCCAACATCGAGACAGCGGCGCCATTCCGCGGGATCAATGTCCTCGACCGCGCCCGTCGGGCCGGCGATGCCGGCATTATTGATCAGCGCGTCGAGACCGCCGAACTGTACTTTGATCGCTTCAAACAGACGATCGACATCCGCCTCGTTCGAGACGTCCGCCTTCACGGCGTCGGCTTGTGGATTGGCCGTTTTGAAGGCCTGCAGCGCAGCGTCCGAAACATCGCAAACAAATATCCGCGCCCCGTGCGCCAGCAGACGCTCCACGATCGCGAGCCCTATCCCGCTCGCTCCAGCGCTGACAAAAACACGGCGACCGGAAAGGCCTGACTCCAAATTCATTCGCGCTCTATCCGTCATCACTACCTCGATTTATTCGCGTCGCTCGCGCAGCGCAATCACCGCTCCAAGCACGACCAGGCCGTAGAGGATGGCGCGTGTGGCGTAAGGAAGGTTGCTGCCCGCGAGCATGGTTTGCAAAGCTGTCAGAAGCAGTACGCCTCCAACCATGCCGAGATATTGACCGCGACCTCCCGTGATAATGGCGCCTCCGACCACGACAACGGCGATCGACGGCAGGAGATAGTCATCGCCCATACCGAGGCTCGCCTGACCGGAAAAGCCGGTCAATAGGATGCCAACAAGGCCGGCGCAAAGCGACGACAGCATATAGACGCCGATCAACGTGCGGCCAACCGGAACGCCCGAGAGCCGCGCCGCCCGCACGCTATTGCCCACCGCATATATCCGCCGCCCGAACGGCGTCTGCGCGAGCAGCGTCGTAGCGACGATGACAAACAGGATGATGAAGAAAACGACTGGCGTTGCGCCGAGAAGCTTACCCGTCATGAACCATCGCAGCAACGGCGACGAAAATCCGGCCGGCGTACCGTTCGAAAAAAGCAGGGCCAAGCCTTGCAGAATTCCGTTCGT
>JASLHV010000464.1 GCA_030153205.1 Roseiarcus sp.
GGAGGCCTTCGACATTGCGATCCTGCCACGGCTAGAGGCCTTCCGCCCCGACCTCATCATCATTTCGGCCGGCTTCGACGCGCACCGGCAGGATCCGCTTGGCCATATCGGGCTGGTGGAAGCGGATTTCGCCTGGGCGACCCGCCGCCTGATGGATATTGCCGGCAGAAGCTGCAAGGGCCGCATTGTATCGCTCCTCGAGGGCGGCTACGACCTCGACGGATTGTCACGCTCCGTCGCCGCGCATGTCGGCGCTTTGATGGAGGCCTGAGCCTACGCCTAAGTTATAATTTTATAACCACCAAAAGTGTCTTTACAGGTTATTTGATCGGCTCTAGCTTCGCCTCCCATCACACCCTTTTGGGAGGTAGAGATGAAACGTGGACTTTTGGGCGCAGCCGTTGTCGGCTTGGCCCTCTCATTCGCCGCCGCCGGGGCTCACGCCCAGGTAAAGTTTGGCGTCGCCGGCCCGATCACCGGCGCCAACGCCGCTTTCGGCGCCCAATTGACCAACGGCACACAAATGGCGATCGAGGATATCAACGCCTCGGGCGGCATCCTTGGCAAGAAGATCGAGCTCGAGAGCGGCGACGATGTCTCCGATCCGAAACAGGGCGTGTCGGTCGCAAATAAATTCGTCGGCGATGGCGTCAAATTCGTCATCGGCCACTTCAATTCGGGCGTCACTATTCCGGCGTCGGAAGTCTATGCCGATAGCGGCGTGCTCTTCCTCACGCCTTCCGCCACCAATCCGAAGGTCACCGATCGTGGTCTATGGGACGCTTTCCGCACCTGCGGCCGCGACGACCAGCAGGGCAAGCTCTGGGCCGATTACGCGCTCAAGGAGCTGAAGGGCAAGAAGATCGCGGTCCTTCATGACAAGACGACTTATGGCAAAGGCCTCGCCGACGCGGCCAAGGGCTTCATGAACGCCGGCGGCATGAAGGAAGTGCTCTACGAAGGCGTCAACACGGGCGAAAAGGATTATTCCGCGATCGTCTCGAAAGTGAAGGCCTCCGGCGCCGACTATCTGATGTGGGGCGGCCTCCATACCGAAGGCGGGCTCATCGTACGCCAGATGCGCGACCAGGGCATGAACACCGTGATGATCTCCGGCGACGGCATCACCGATGCGGAATTCGCATCCATCGGCGGCCCAGGCGTCGAAGGCACCTTGATGTCCTTCGGTCCCGACCCCCGCAACAATCCCGCCGCCAAGGACGTGGTCGCGAAGTTCCGCGCCAAAGGATACGAGCCTGAGGCATATACGCTGTACTCCTACGCCGGCGTGCAGATCATCAAGCAAGCGGCCGAAAAAGCGAATTCGCTCGAGCCCAAGAAAGTCGCCGAAGCCATGCATTCCGGCATGACTTTCAAGACCGTGATTGGCGACATTTCCTTCGACAAGAAGGGCGATCGCACGACCGTCGACTACGTCTGGTACGTCTGGAAGAAAGGCGACGACGGCAAGATCAGCTACAAGCAGATCTGAGCGGATCGCAGCCAGAACGACAACCGAGAGCCCGCCTCATCGGCGGGCTCTTTGTTTCGGAACGCATTTTGTTCGCGCCCTCAGGACGAGGATCGCTTGTATTTAGGCCGGCGCGACCGATATCCTGGCGGCATCTTTAGGAGAAGACCGCCATGTCCGCCGACCTCGACGTCGCCAACGACTCGCAACGCGCCGCAATTTTCAACAAGCCGATCGACGCCGGCGTCGGCATTGGCCATGTTCACCTGAAAGTCGCCGATATCGATCGCGCGCTCGCTTTTTACTGCGGCGTGCTCGGCTTCCAATTGATGCAGCGCTATGGCGGCGAGGCGGCCTTCATCTCGGCTGGCGGCTATCACCATCACATCGGGCTGAACACCTGGGAGAGCAAAGGCGCTCCCCCGCCGCCGCGCGGGACCACCGGCCTCTTTCACCTGGCGGTCCTTTACCCGACAAGAGCGGCGCTCGGCGACGCTTTGCGCCGTCTCGCGGAGGCCGGCATTCCGCTCGACGGCGCCTCGGACCATGGCGTCAGCGAGGCGCTCTATTTACGCGATCCCGACGAGAACGGCGTCGAACTCTATTGGGACCGTCCGAAGGAGAAATGGCCGCGTACGAGCGACGGCAAGCTGCAGATGTACACGCGGCGGCTGGATTTGGAGTCGCTGTTGAAAGAAGGGGCCTGACCTATTTTACAGCCTCACGACCTCGCCCGTGCGCACACTCTCATCCGCCGCAAACACGATCCGCAGCGAATTCAGCGCATCCTCGTGATGCGCCGTGAGGTCCTTGCCCTCGCGGATCGCGTCGAGGAACATCCTTTGCTCTAATTCGCAAAGCTCCTGGTGGCCCGGCTCGTCCGCCGTCGTAATGATCTCGTCGCGTTTGGCGAAAGCGCCGTCTGCTCTCAATTCCGCGTGGTGCAGCCGCAGCGCATTTGTTTTCGTATGCGTATTGTGATCCTGCGACGCCGTTTCGTCGCTCGGGCCTTCCTTGCTCATGATCGAGACACAGCCTTTCGGCCCAATCATGTCTTTGACGAAAAAGGCCGTCTCGCTGATCATCGGTCCCCAGGCCGCCTCGTACCATCCAACCGATCCGTCGGCGAAAGATATGTGCAAGTGCCCATAATTGTACATCGTCGGCGCGATCTCTTCCGTCAGCCGCGCGCCGACGGCATGAACGGATACCGGCTTGGAGCGCGTGACCTGGCACATGATGTCGACGTAATGAACGCCGCAATCCACGATCGGCGACGTCGAACGCATCAGGTTCTTGTGCACGCCCCAGAACGAGCCCGATGATTGCTGGTTGAGATTCATCCGCATAGCCAGGGGCTTGCCGAGCGTGCGGCCGATTTCAACGAAGCGTGTCCAAGACGGATGAACACGCAGAATATAACCGATGACGAGCGCGCGCTTCGCCCGTTTGGCGGCGGCGACGACGCGCTCGGCGGCCTCGATATTCTCAGCCAGGGGCTTTTCGCAGAAAACGTGTGCGCCGGCCTCGAGCGCCTTGACCGCTAGCGCGGCATGCGTCTCGGTGTAGGTGCAGACCGCGACGGCGTCCGGCTTGAGCTCCGCCAAAGCGGCGTCGA
>JASLHV010000470.1 GCA_030153205.1 Roseiarcus sp.
TGAAACCTAAAATCCTCGCAAAGCGGCGATCGCCGCGCTTGCGAAGCGTTCGTAGTCGCTCGGCGCGTCATGCTCGGCGACGAGAATTTTCGCCCCCGCCGCGATTCCAGCCGCCACGATCTTCTTCAGATCGAGGACGCCTGCGCCGGGATCGGCCCATCCCTGCTCGTCCGCTTTCTCGCCAGCCTTGGCCAGATCCTTCACATGCAACGCGCCGATGCGGTCTTTGTAGCGCGCCAGCCAATGCAGCGGATCCGCGCCGGCGCGCGCGATCCAGCCGACATCGGCCTGCCATTGTATCTTGTCGCTTGCCTCTAAAATGTGATCGATGGGGTACGATCCATCCGGCAGCGCGCGCATTTCAAAATCGTGATTATGCCACCCGAAAGTGAGTCTTTCCGAAGCAAACTTCCCAGCAATAGCGGCGAGACGCGCGCCGAAGACCTTCCAGCCCTCGACGTCGGTTGGCCTTTCCAATGGCGGCAAAAACGGCGCGACCACGAAGGTCATGCCCAGTGTGCGCGCGATCGTCAGCGCTCGTTTGAAATCCCTTTCGAGGAGATCAAGGCCAAAATGCCCGCTCGGGCTCTTAAGCCCATGCCGGCTGAACGCAACGGCAAGATCGTCGAGCGCGCCGTAAAGGCCGCCGTAAGGCTCGACCTGGCGGTAGCCCAACGCCGCAAGCGTCGCGAGTTGCGCTTCCAGCGGCGGAAAGCTGCGCGCGGAATAGAGTTGGAAGGAGAGAAGGTCGACAGCGGCCATGTTTCTCACCTGAGAGCGTCATTCCCGCCAACGCGGGAATCACCACCTTCTACCTTGAGATCGACGACGTCACGTCGCTCGCCTGCGCGCGGCCTTCGATAGACCCCGGCGGCCTTAAACTCATCGGCGCGAGGACGCTCGGCGTCGCCGGCGCGGCGTAAGCGCCGACAGGCGGCGGCAAAGCGCCGGTCGGCCCATGCAAATCGATCGGCGCAACCATGGGCGCGCCGTCGTTGCGCGCAACGTCTTGCGGCTCTTCGACATCGGGCGCCGGCGGCAGATTGTCGATCGGCGCCGGCGCGGGCAGGAGATCGGGACTTGGAACCGGCTTGCAATAGCGGCGCGGCCCGGTGTTGGTCGAGCCGTGCATGGCGAGATCAAGGTGGAAGTGGTTGTAGTGATAGACATCCGCGCCAGGTCCCAGCACGGTCGTAAAGTGCTGACAGGCGCCGGCATGCGCTTCCCTCAGGAAGGCCGCCTCCTGGCTATCGGCGTGTTTCCATTCCTTGACGATGCTGATGACGCGTCCATCGGCGAGCTTGAAGCCTGAGACGTCGATCGCATTGCCGAAAGCATGTTCAGAAAGCTGCGCGCCCGCGATATTGTCTACGCTGCGGCAGCTATAGGCGCCGAAGGCCGTCAACCCGACGACATTCTCGCCGAAACGGGCCTGCGCCCGCGGTTGGACGACATCCGAAAGCCAAGACTCTAGCGCCGGGATCATCGAGCAGTCGATTGTCACCGGCCCCTCGACGCTCACCGTTCCGCCGGCGAGGCCTGAGAGTTTGAAAGGATGATAGAGACCGCAAATGCCCGGCCCGTCGATCGCGCTCATGGGCTCGATATAGGCCGACGGCTGAACCAGCTTATTGGAGAGACAGGCTTCCTCGGCCTGGGTGCGCCAAGCCGGCCGTTCGGCGCGCTGGAAGAAGCCGCAGCCGACCAGAGAAAGAAGGGCGCAAGACCCTATGAGCCATGGCAATACGCGACGCGCCATTTCGGAAGAAATGCGCGCATTCATTTAACAAAGGTTGAACCATCCGCGCGCCGGCGGGGTCATCTTGACGCCAAAGTTGCCCGGCATCAGCGCAGAACGGATCGCGCAAGGCCGCGAGTCGACGGCCGGAGCTTAAGCGAAATGGCGCTATTTTTGCGCGGATGGGGACTATCTTGCGCGCTCGTGGCTCAAATTATGTTTCCCGGCCTCGCTTTCGCCCACCCCCATGTCTGGGTGACGATGCATAGTCAGATTTCCTTTTCCCCTGACGGAAATGTGACCGGCGTGACGCATGACTGGACCTTCGACGAGATGTATTCCGCCTTTGCGACGCAGGGCCTCGGCAAACCTGGCGAACTCGTCAAACGCGAGGATTTCGCGCCCCTCGCCAAGGAAAACGCCGGGCAACTCGCGCAGATCGGCTATTTCACCGTGTTGAAAATTGGCGGCAAACAGGTCGATTTCGGTAATGTCACGGATTATTGGATGGAGGAGCGGCCCGATCATCTTGTCACGCTCCACGTCTTCCTGCCGCTGAAGACGCCCGAACCGCCTGGCAAATACGTCACGATGATGGTGTCGGACCCGGAATTTTTCGTGGACTTCGAGTTTGACGACAAGGATCCCGTGAAGCTCGACGATCCGCCTGCGGGTTGCTCGCTGTCGATCACTCATCCCAAGCCGCTCGATGTCGATGATTCGAAGAAGCTCAACGAATCTTTCTTCACCAACCTCTCGCCCGGCGCCGGCTTCGGCTTCAAACTGGCGAGCCGCGCCATCGTCGCCTGCCCATGAGAATGAAGATCGCCTTGCACGAAGCGTCGAGCGACCTCCCTTCTCCCGCCTGCGGGAGAAGGGGGCGCAAAGCGCCGGATGAGGGTAAGCCGCGTACCTTGAAAATCAGCGGCCCCTCACCCGAACCCTCCGCAAGCGGAAGAGGGAGCGCCTCAGCGGCTCGTTTGAAGGTACGCGCGCTCGGCGTAGTTACTCTCCTCGCCGTGATCATCGCTTTCTTCGTTGAACCCGCTTTCGCACAATTCGCCCATCGACCCTTCGAAGTCGCAGGCGGCGAAGGGGGCGGCCAGGCGACGGGAATGACGGGCTGGATTCTCGCCGAACAGGCGCAACTCGTTCATCAGATGACCGGCTGGATGAAGGCGCTGCATGACGATCCTTCCGCGCTTTGGGGCCTTGCGGCTTTAAGCTTTCTCTATGGCGTCGTTCACGCCGCCGGACCTGGCCATGGCAAAGCGCTGATCGCCTCCTATATGCTGGCCAACGAGCGCGCTCTGCGTCGCGGCGTTGTCCTCGCCTTTTTCGCCGCGCTTCTGCAGGCTTTCGTCGCGATCGCCCTCGTCGGGATCGCCGCCCTCGTTTTCCGCGCGACCTCAACCCAAATGAACAGCGCCGCGCTCGTCGTCGAAATGACGAGCTATGGCGCGATCGCCGCGATCGGCGCCTGGCTCGTATGGGTGAAGGGGCGCGCCCTCGCTGGCGCCTTGCGCGCCAATCTCATCCAGCGCGCCGCGCTCGCCGGCGGCGCGCTTTACGCCGAAGCGCCGTGGCGCCCGGCCTTCGCGCTCGGCTCCGGACAATTTCGCGCGGCCTCGCCCGGCGGCGATCAATCGCTCGAAGCCGAATGCGGTCACGTCCATGCGCCCGACCCCAGCCAATTGGGCGACGGCTTCTCGTGGCGAAGCGCGGCGGCGACTGTCTTCGCTGCGGGCGCCCGGCCCTGCTCCGGCGCGATCCTCGTGCTCGTCTTCGCGCTGGCTCAAGGGATTTTTCTCGCCGGGATCGGCTCGACTTTGGCGATGGCCCTCGGAACCGCGGTCACCACCGGCGCCCTCGCTACGCTCGCCGTCTTCGCCAAAACTGTCGCCTTGCGCTTCGTTCGCAGAGAATCCTCGCTTGCCGGAATCGTCGCCCGCGCTTTCGAATTTGCCGCCGCGCTGGCGGTGCTGGCTTTCGGCGCGTTGCTCCTGCTGGGCTTTGGGGCGTCAATGGGCGGCGCGTGACGACGTTGACATCGACGCCGCGCCCGCTAAAGCCCCCATCATGAAAACGCCCGCCACACCAGAAGGTCTCCTCGCCCGCCTCGACGCGCTTGGCGTCGCGCATGACACGATCGAGCATCCGCCGCTGTTCACCGTCGAGGATTCGCAGAATTTGCGTGGCGAAATTCCCGGCGGCCACGCCAAGAATCTCTTCGTCAAGGATAAGAAAGGCCGGCTCTTTCTCCTGGTTTTAGAGGAGGATGCTCGGGTCGATCTCAAGCGCATCCATGAAAAGATCGGCGCGCAGGGGCGTGTCTCTTTCGGCTCCGCCGAACTCCTTGAGGAAGTCTGGGGCGTCAAGCCCGGCGCGGTGACGCCCTTCGGCGCGATCAACGACGACGCCGGCCACGTCACCGTCGTTCTCGACGCCAAGCTCATGGAGCACGAGCGGCTGAATTTTCACCCGCTGGTCAATACGCGCACGACCGGCCTGACCAGCGCCGATCTCATCAAATTCCTCCGTGCGACTGGTCACGAGCCTTTGGTCGTCGCGTTAAGCGAGGATCCCGACGACGTCGGCAACATTGCGAAAACGCCGACACAATCCCATCTTGGCGCCTAGGAAACAGGCTTTTTTACTTTGGAGCATCCAATGGCGGGCGAAGCGACAAACGGGGGCGCGGCGGTCAAAGACGTGACCACGGCCTCCTTTCGTGAGGACGTGATCGCCGCTTCGACCAAGCAGCCGGTGCTGGTGGATTTCTGGGCGCCCTGGTGCGGTCCCTGCAAGCAATTGGCGCCCATGCTGGAAAAGGCCGTCGCCGCTTCCGGCGGCAAGGTCAAGCTCGTCAAGATGAACATCGACGAGCATCCGCAGATCGCAGGCCAGCTCGGCATTCAGTCCATTCCCGCCGTCATCGCCTTCGAGAAAGGCCAGCCGATCGACGGCTTCATGGGTGCGTTGCCGGAAACCCAGGTGCGCGGCTTCATCGAGCGCCTCGTCGGACCGTTGACTGGCGCTGCGGACGATTTGATCGCCGAGGCGGAAGCAGCCGTCGCCGCGGGCGACGCCGCCGGCGCGGCCGCGCTTTATTCGCGCGTCCTGACTGAGGACGAAGCTAATGTGAAGGCCATCGCAGGCCTCGCCAAACTACATCTCGACAGCGGCGATATCGAACAGGCCAAAGGCGTCCTGTCGCTGGCCCCGCCACCCCCGCCCGGCCGCGATTCTGATCCCGCGATCGCCGCGGTCAAAGCGGCCCTTGATCTGGCGGAGCAAGCCTCGTCCCTCGGCGATGTCGCGCCATTGGAAGCGGCTCTCGCCGCCAATCCCGCCGACAATCAGGCCCGCTTCGACCTCGCCGTCGCGCTCAACGCCCGCGGCGAGCGCGACCGCGCCGCCGATCATCTGCTAGCGATCGTCAAGCGCGATCGTCAGTGGAACGACGACGCGGCGCGCAAGCAATTGGTGCAGTTTTTCGAGGCCTGGGGTTTGATGGATCCCGCCGCTGTAACCGCGCGCCGCAAATTGTCCGCCCTTTTGTTCTAGACGACGTCTTCGGCCGTCGAGATTTCTTATGATGAAGCTCAATCGCACTTTTCAAAGTCCTCAAGATCTGCCGCGCGTCATTCCGATCTTCCCCTTGGCGGGAGCGCTCTTGCTTCCGCGCCGGCCGCTGCCGCTCAATATTTTTGAACAGCGTTACCTTTCGATGGCTGACGACGCTCTGAGCGGCGAACGGCTCATTGGTCTGATCCAGCCGAGCGCCGGCGAGGAGGCGAAGGAGCCTTCGCCGGACCTCTGTCCGATTGGCTGCATCGGACGCATCATCCAATTCGCCGAGACGGGCGACGGCCGCTGCTTGATCACGTTGATGGGCATCGCCCGATTTAAGGTTGTCGCCGAACCGCCGACCTTGACGCCGTATCGACTGGCCGAGGTCGATTTTTCGGATTTTCTCGCGGATTTCCACGAAGGCGCTGGCGAGAGCGAAGTCGATCGGCACGGCTTGCTCGACGCCCTTCGTCAATTCGCCGACGCCAATAAATTCAAAGTCGATTGGGAGGACATCGAACGCGCATCGAACGAAGCGCTGGTCAATGGTCTGTCAATGCTCAGCCCCTACGGCGCGAAAGAGAAACAGGCCTTGCTCGAAGCGACGACATTGAAAGCGCGCGCCGAAATGCTCGTCGCGATCACGCATATGGAGTTGGCGCGCGGCGCCGACGCGCCTCCACAAGTCCATTAGCGCCGCGCGTTACGTACCTTAAAAGGGCGCCGCGTCGCTGAAACGGAAGATGAATGCCGGCGCAGTCATCGAATCCTCCAGCGTCGCGCCCGCTTCCTTGATGCAATCGGCCTCGCCCTTGGCGAATTCGCCGGAAAACCGCATCCATCGACGCTCCTTCAACGGCGACAATTTTGCGAGCAGCGGATCGTCGGCCGCGATCAGCGTTTTGTCCTGCGCATCCGATGAAGCATCCCCCCATGTCTTCACAGTGACGTCCGCCATGATTTGGAGAACTACCGCGCTTTTGCCGTCCGCGCTCGCCGACAATTGCTGAATGGAGCCGATCCAAAGCGACACGTTGGAAAGCTGCAATATCTCGCAGAGTTGTTTCGCCCGCGCCGTCCGCGCGGCCTTCTTTTCCGCATCGTCTTTTCCTTCGCGATAGGCCTTGGCGCCGCTGAGAACGGCGTTGATGAAAGCGCGCTCGTCGGGCGGCATCAGGTCCCAGGTTCTCGGCCCCGATGGGCCGTCGCGGTCTTCGAACCACGCGCCGGCCGCCGACGACGGAAATCCAGTCGCAAAGAGGCAAGCAGCCATCCCACAAGCGATGGCGTACGTTTTCATATTTCCCTTTCGGGTCCGCATTTTCTCCTCCGTTGACCAAGGCTTCAGCGCCCAAGGCCAACAAAATGGCGAGCGGATAAGTCAATTTCATTACGTTGGTTTGAAAGGAATTCGGCGGCGACCACTAGAACGTTCCAAATCTAAATTACAATGCGCTACTCGCTGAAATACATTATGATTCAATGACTAGCGCGCAGGCTTGACAAGGCGATGCGCGCCCAATAGGAACGTTCCAACAAGACGAGCTGCGGCTTTTGCCGACGGCCCGCAAACGGGAGAGGAACCCTTTGGGCGACCACAAGCCTGGCGCGCGACGTTCGGTGACGATGATCGATATAGCCCGCGCCGCCGGGGTATCGAAATCGACCGTATCGCTCGTCCTCAAAGGCTCCGATCTCGTCAAGGCTGAAACCCGCGCGCGCGTCGAAGAGGCGATCGAGCGGCTCGGTTACGTCTATAATCGCGGCGCCGCGAACCTCCGTGCGTCTTCTTCCAGCTTTGTCGGCATGGTCATCAGTGATCTGACCAATCCGTTCTTCGCGGAATTGGCGGCCGGCATCGAAAGCGCTCTTTTCGCGCTGGGTTTCGTACCGATTCTCGCCAATACGAACGAGGATGTCGAACGCCAGGCGCATGTCTTACGTTCGCTGCGCGAGCATGGGGTCGCCGGCATCATCATGAGCCCGGCGCGCGGCGCGGACGTATGGACGCTGGCCAACCAATTACCGAAAACCATGCCGACGATCATCACGATGCGGCGCATCATCGGCAGTCCATTCCCCTATATCGGACCTGATAATCGCGTCGGTTCGCGCGAGGCGGTGGCCCATCTCATTCGGCTCGGCCATCGCCGCATCGCCTATCTCGGCGGCGACGAACAGATCACAACGCAACAAGAGCGCGCATCCGGGTGGCGCGACGCGCTCGCGGCGGCGGGCGTGCCTTACGACGATAGCTTGATGTTCCCAGCCCCGCCGACCCGAGCCGGCGGCCGCGAGGCGCTTGAGCGCGCGCTCGCCTCGCCGCGGCCGCCGACCGCGGTCTTTTGTTACAACGACATCGTCGCGATGGGGGCAACCCGTACGCTCGCCATGCGCGGCATGACGCCCGGCCGCGATATGGCGGTAATCGGCTTCGACGATATAGCGGAAGCCGAGCACAATGCGCCGCCGCTGACGACGATCAGCGCCGACACCCGCGAAATGGGCGCGCGATGCGCGCAAAGCTTGCTGCGTCTCATCAAGGGCGAAGATCCCGCCGTACTGTCTTATGCCGGCAAGACACGATTGATCGTACGCGAAAGCTGCGGCGCGCACTGGCGGGAGAGGAAAGCCTCATGACGGAGAAGGTGCGCTGGGGTGTTATCGGCGCAACGACGATATCGCGCGAATGGATGATCGCCGCGATCCGCGCCGCCGGCGGCGAGATCGCCGGCGTGATGAGCACAAATGCGCAGCGTGGCCAGAAATATGCTGCGGAATTCGGCATTCCGCTCGCGACGACGTCCCTCGATCAGCTTTTCGAAAATTGCGACGCCGTCTATGTCGCGACCACGAACGATTTGCATCATGCCCAAGTCCTGGCCGCCGCCAAAGCCAAGAGACATGTCCTCTGCGAGAAGCCGCTCGCGCTGAACCTTGCCGAGGCGCGCGAAATGGTCGCGGCATGCAAAGCCGGCGGCGTCGTCATGGGCACCAATCATCATCTTCGCAACGCCGCGACGCATCGCGCCATGCGCGAGGCCGTCGCGAGCGGCCGCGTCGGCCGCCCGCTCTTCGCCCGCGTCTGTCACGCCGTATACCTGCCGACACATCTTCAGAGCTGGCGGATCAAGGATCCAAACACCGGGGCTGGCGTCGTCATGGATATCACCGTGCATGATTCCGACACCTTGCGCTTCGTGCTCGGCGATGAACCTGAAGCGGCGACGGCGATGATCCAACACGCGGGCATGGGCGCTGGAGAGATCGAAGATGGGGTCCTCGGCGTGATCCGCTTCAAATCAGGCCTGCTGGCTCATGTCTTCGACGCATTCACCTGTCGTTACACGCGAACGTCCTTTGAGGTTCACGGAACCGACGGCTCGCTGTTAGGCGACAATTGCATGACGCAGCATCCTGTCGGAACGGTGACCTTGCGCAACGCGCAAGGCGAGACGGCGCTCCCGCTCGATCAGGAGAATCTCTACGAGCGGTCTGTTCGCGCTTTTCACGCCGCCATTCGCGGCGAGGGCGCGCCTGCCGCGACCGGAGAGGACGGGGTACGGTCCATGGCTTCGGCGCTCGCCGTGCTCGACGCCGCCCGG
>JASLHV010000474.1 GCA_030153205.1 Roseiarcus sp.
GGCCAGACTCGATGGCGCGCGCCACCAAGTCCTTGGCTCTCGCGACAGCGTCTTCGAGATTTGCGCCGAGCGCCACATGGCCGGCGATCGCCGCTGAAAGCGTACAGCCCGTGCCATGGGTATGGGGCGAAACAATGCGTGGGCCGGCGTAGCGACGAACGCCGTCGCGGGTCACCAATAAATCGACAGCCTCCGCCGAATCGAGATGACCGCCCTTCATGAGGATCGCGCGGGGGCCGAGCGCGAGCAGCGCTTGGCCCTGCGCCGCCATTGTCTTTTCGTCGCGCGCTTGTGGACCGCCGAGCAGAGCAGCGGCCTCGGCGAGATTGGGCGTCAAGCAATCGACCTGTGGCGCCAGGTTCGACTTGACCGCGTCGAGAAATCCCTCAGCGCTGAGCGCGTCGCCCGAAGAAGCCGCCATGACCGGATCGTAAACAACGAAAGGCCGCCCCCTCATCCGACGCTGCGCGCCCCCGCTCCCGCTTGCGGGAGAGGGTTGGGGGGAGGGGAAGCCTCTGAGGCGCGCACCTACCGCTTCGACAATCCCCGCTTCGCCAAGCATCCCGATCTTGATCGCCGCGACATCGAAATCGGCAAATACGGCCTCTATCTGCGCTGCGACGATCGGCGCAGGAACATAATGGATCGCGCTGACGCCAAGCGTATTCTGCGCGGTTACCGCTGTGACCGCGCTCGTCCCGTACACGCCGAGCGAAGCAAAAGTCTTCAAGTCGGCTTGTACGCCCGCGCCCGCGCCGGAATCGGATCCGGCGATGGTCATCGCGACAGGCGTTCGTTCCGTCACGCCGCGCGCCGCGTCGCCGCAACCCAGGCTCGCGCCCGCGCTTCGGGGTCGGCGTCAAGCGTGATGTCGGTCACCACCGAGACGATGTCGGCGCCTGCGGCGAGGCACAGCGGCGCGCGCTCCAAGCTTATGCCGCCGATGGCGACCAGCGGGCGCGTCCCGACGAGTTTCTTCCATTCGCCGATGCGATCCAGCCCTTGCGGGCCGAAGGCCATGGCTTTCAGCCGCGTAGGATAGATTGGGCCGAGCGCGACATAATCTGGGTCCAGCGACAGAGCGCGATCGAGTTCGGCGTGATCATGAGTTGAGATGCCGAGCCTGAGCCCATGCGCGCGAATGCGTTTGATATCCGCTATATCGAGGTCTTCCTGGCCGAGATGGATGTAATCGGCGCTTTCGTCGATCGCGATGTCCCAATAATCGTTGACGATGAGCTGAGCGTTCGCGCCGCGGCAGGCGGAGAGCGCGGCGCGTATCTCGCCGCGCAGGATTTCCGGCGGCTGATCCTTGACGCGGAGTTGGATCAACTTTGCGCCCGCGCCGAGAAGGCGGCGTACCCAGTCCGCGCTGTCGACGATCGGGTAGAAGGGATCGAGCGTCGGTGGAGGGGGCGTCCTCCTCATCCCGCCAAACTCGGCTTGCCCAGCACGGGCGTCGAGGGCGCGGCCATGTCGCGGGGCTCCATCGGGCCGGCGAGATAGGCTGCACGGCCGGCGTCGGTCGCCATGGCGAAGGCGCGGGCCATCGCTGCGGGATCGCCGGCTTTGGCGACGGCGGTATTGAGGAGGATTGCGTCGTACCCTATCTCCATCGCGGCGGCGGCGTGCGAGGGAAGGCCGATGCCGGCGTCGACGATCAGCGGCACTTCCGGGAAATGCGCGCGCAAAGCGCGAAGACCGAACGGATTGTTGAGACCCTTGCCGGAGCCGATCGGCGCCCCCCAGGGCATCAGCACCTTGCAGCCGGCCTCCAAGAGTCGTTCCGCGACGACCAAGTCCTCGGTCATGTAAGGAAAGACCGAGAACCCATCCTCAGTGAGAATGCGCGCCGCTTCGACAAGGCCGAAGACGTCGGGTTGCAACGTATCGGCTTCGCCGATCACTTCGAGTTTGATCCAGGGCGTACCAAAAATCTCGCGCGCCATTTCAGCCGTCGTCACCGCCTCCTTGACCGAATGGCAGCCCGCCGTATTGGGAAGGACGCGCACGCCGAGCTCGCGAATCAACGCCCAGAAATCCTGTCCCTCGCGCAAACGGCCGGATTCGCGGCGCAGCGAGACGGTGACGATCTCCGCTTTCGAGGCGCGCACCGCTTCGGCAAGGATCGCAGGCGAGGGATATTGCGCCGTGCCGAGAAGGAGGCGCGAGGTCACTTCGATATCATAGAGGCGCATCTTTAGCCTCCCTGGCGCGGCGCGACGATTTCAATGCGGTCGCCCTCGGCGAGCTTCGCCTCCTCGCGTTTGCGCGCCGGCACGAAATGGCCGTTGAGCGCGGTGGCGACGGTCGCGTATTCATAGTCGAGCGCCTTCAGCGCCGCCGCGAGCGTCGCGGCAGCGAGATCACGCTCGACGCCGTTGACGATGATCTTCATGGTTTTCGTGGCTCTCCATCATCGCCGCGGCGGCGCGCTCGGCGAAGGCCGGCGCGAGCAGGAAGCCGTGACGATAAAGTCCGTTGAGGTAGAAGCGTCCGCCGATCCCGCCGAAACGCGGCAGATTATCGGGAAAGGCAGGGCGGGCGTCGGCGCGCATTTCGACGATCTCGGCCTCGCCGAAAGCCGGGTGCAGCGCGTAGGCGGCGCTCAAGAGTTCGATCGCGGAGCGCGCCGTCACCGGCCCGCGCGAGCCGCTTTCGATCGACGTCGCGCCGATCATGAAATGGCCGTCGGCGCGCGGGGTGATGTAGAGCGGAATGCGCGGATGCAGAAAGCGCACGGGGCGCGACAGCGTGATTTCCTTAGTGCGGAGAATCGCCATCTCGCCGCGCACGCCGCGAAGATCGGCAAGCGCGTCGCGCGCCGAGAGGCCTCGGCAGTCGAGGATGGCGTCGGCGCCCTTCGCCGTGGCGCCGTCCACGCCGAAGCGGACCGCGACGCCATGTACGGCGAGCCGTTCGGCGAGATCGAAGAGCGCGCGGCGCGGATCGAGATGGCCTTCGTCCTTGAAGAAAAGGCCTTTACGAAAACGTCCGGCGAGATCCGGCTCCAGCGCGCCGATGCGCGCTTCGTCGATGCGTTCGTAATTCTCGGTACGCGCCGCGAAACGATCGATCTCGCCGATATCGCGCGGCGCCGCGACGACGAGCGTGCCATTGCGCGCGACGCCGCTGACGCGTTGCGACCACCAATCGATCGCTTCGCGTCCCCATTGAACGACTTCTTTCTCGGCGCTCTCGCCCTCGCACCACGGCGCCAGCATGCCCCCGGCGCACCAGGAGCAGGCGTCTTCGCCAAGCTTGCTGGCGCGTTCGAGGATTTCGATCTCCGCCCCGCGCTCGGCGAGCGCCAGCGCAGCCGTAAGGCCCGCAACGCCGGCGCCGATGATGCTTATGCGCATGGACGAAAATCCTCAACACAGCGCTCTACGAAAGGCTGCTCCCGGACCCTGCTTCGCGGGAGAGTGGGGCCTCGGCGTCGCTGACAATGATTGCGCGTGGCGGGACAATAGTACGAGCGGAGCGCGTAGGGGCCCCTCTCCCGCGAAGCGGGGGACGGTACTGGACGGGGCGGGCGCACGCTTCGCATCGAACGAATCCGACTATTCCGCCGCCGGCACGTAAAGCGCCCCGCCTTGCTCGATAAACTCCTTCGATTTCTCCTGCATGCCGACAAGCGCCTCGGCCTCCTTGCGTAAATCCTGCGTGATTTTCATCGAGCAGAATTTCGGACCGCACATCGAGCAGAAATGCGCGACCTTGTGCGCGTCTTTCGGCAGCGTCGCGTCATGGAAGGCGCGGGCGGTGTCCGGATCAAGCGAGAGGTTGAACTGATCCTCCCAGCGGAAGTCGAAACGCGCGCGCGACACCGCGTCGTCGCGGATTTGCGCCGCTGGATGGCCCTTGGCCAGGTCGGCGGCATGCGCGGCGATGCGGTAGGTGATGACGCCGGTCTTGACGTCG
>JASLHV010000494.1 GCA_030153205.1 Roseiarcus sp.
TCCCGGCGGCGGCGCAGCTTTCCGCGAATTCGGCGTTCTCGGAGAGAAATCCATAGCCGGGATGGATCGACGCCGCGCCGACTTTGCGGGCCAGCGCCACGATCTTGTCGCCGTTCAGATAACTCTCGCGCGCCGGCGCTGGGCCGATCTCATAGGCTTCGTCAGCGAGCCGCGTGAAGAGCGCGCCACGATCAGCCTGCGAATAGATTGCGATTGTTCGAAGGCCGAGCGCTTTGGCCGTCCGGATGACACGGCAGGCGATTTCGCCGCGATTGGCGATAAGAACGGATTCGAACAATCGGCGTCTCCTTACCGCGATACCCTAATGCAGGCGTTCGGGATTGGCCAACACGCCACCGATCCCGGTCGTCACCCGGCGGTGATAGCAGGACCGAAAAGCGTGCGCCGAGCCGCAATGTTAAGGCCTCGCACATTTCGACCGTCGTCAAAACGTCCGCCCTTCTCTGGCGCTACAAGCTGCCCATTGGCGAACGCGGCGGAGGCCATGAGTACAACCAAGACAAACATGACGCTGGAATTGGCTCTTCTCGTTGCGCTCTCTACGCTCTGGGGCGCGTCCTACACAGAGCTGCTGCGTCCTCGGAGTGGATCGCTTCGTCGCTTCGCTCCTCGCAATGACGACTGACTAACCGAGCGCCTCGATATAATCCATGACCTCAGCCGAGAAGACATAGCGCTCGGCGCTCACGAGCGGCGCGCCATGGGCGATCAGAACGCGCGCGCAACCGACATAGTCTCGCGGCGCCGGATCGGCGATGTTGTCCGCCTGGGAGGCGAAGGCCAGCGTTCCCAGAACATTGTCGCCGAAACCGTGCGGCGTTCGCCAGTCGGCGCCAGAGTCCAACAGCAATTGCGCCATCGCGCAGTCGCCTTGGAAGACTGCCAGATTCAGGGCCGTTGCGTCCCATGCGCTCTTGACTTCTCGCGGCCAGCCGACTGCGAGCATAGTCCGAACCGCGCTGAGATCGCCGACGCCGGCAAGATGCGGCAGGGTTTGAAGCTGCTCCTTGGTGAGACGCGAAAAGATGTCTCCGCTGCGTTCCTGGATCGTGCGAGCAGCCGGTTCGTCGCCACGCGCGCAAGCCGCGACAAATTCTTCTTCCGCGCTCAATTCCTCTTCCACGCCCAGGCTGCGTAACAGTTCAACCACGTCGAGGCGGCCGTGCGCCTCAGCCCAGCGATAGAGGCTGATCCCGTCATCATTTTTCACGTGAAGGTCGGCTCCGCCCTCAACCAGCGCGCGCACATGATTCAGCGTGCGCCCGCGCAGAATCGCATGATGGATCCAAGGGCGCTCCTTTGCGTCGCCGCCGCTGCGCAACAAGAGGCGGAGCGCCTCGAGATTATCGTAGTCCAGTACGCTTCCGATCGCGTTCGTGCCGACGACGCGCGCGCCAGCGTCGAGCAACAATTTGGTACAAGTGGGATCGCGGCTCTCGACGGAATGATAGAGTGATTCATTGTCGTCAGGATCGGCGCCAGCTTCGAGCAGGAGTTGCGTCATCGCGGCGCTATGCGTCTTGCCCGCGGCGCCGTATAGCGCCGAAAGCGGCGAGCCGGGCCAGCGCGGATCGGTCCATGACCCATTGACGTCGGCGCCATGCTGCAAGAGCAGCCGCGCGGAAGTTAGCAATCCCGCCTCGAAGCCTTCCGCCAAGATCAATTTGGAGTGCGTGACGGCGACCAGCGGCGGCATGCCGAAAGGCCCGGCCTGCGATCTCGCCCAATCGGCGTTTTGCGCGATCGCCGCCGCGATGGCGGCTTCGTCGCCTAACGCGCAAGCGAGCGTCAGATCGCCTGCAAAGAGTTCGGGCTCTTCTCTGATCATGCGTGTCGCCAAGCCGCGCTCGCGCGCATTGCCGTCATAGACCCAGCCAAGCCAGGTCGTGACGCGCTTGGCGCGATCGGTCCGCTTCCACGCGACATATCGTTTCAGCTCAGTCCAGGATCTGAAGCCATATTCGCGCGCCACGACCAATTGTGCGTCGGCAAGTTTCGGCGCGGCCTGCGACATCGCCGCGATGTCGAGACCGCGCCCCGCCGGTAGTTCCGCAATGAAACGTTGGAGCGCCGGCGTTTGGCCGCCTTGCGCTTCGCGCAAAAGGCGTTTGGCTTGTTTTCTGAGATGTGAAAGGTCGGGAGATGCGGGAAGGTATTTCATAACGCCTCCATGTGCGTGACGCCGATGACCCGCAATCCGGCCGCACAGGGGCAGGCTGATTATTCAATCTTCGTTCGAGCGGGTTAAACCCTTTCCGCGGGTCCGGAGGCGTCTCGCATCGCCTTGGCCTCAAAATAGAGGCGCGCGCGAGACATGGCAAACGATGCGAGGCGTGAGCGCGATACTCGTCAAGCCGGCGGCGGCGGCAGATGGGCCCAAGTCTGCGGACCGACAATGCCATCGGCCGTCAGTTTTTGATCGCCCTGAAAATGCTGGACCGCAAGCTCGGTCGCCGGCCCGAAGTCGCCGTCGATCGCTAGCGGATATCCGGCGACTTTGAGGCGCGCTTGCAGATTGGCGACCGCATCGCCCTTGGAGCCGCGGCGCAGGACCGGCATTGTCGCAGGGTCTGGCGTCGGTGTGGCGATGCCTTGCACGCGGGCGAGCGCCGCCTTGGCGGCGACGAGATAGGCCCTGCGCGCGTCAATGCCGTTGAGGCCGCCGTTGATCCGCTTGGTGATCGAGATCAAGTCGTCATTGTCCGCCGGTACGTCGAGATTGTTTCGCAGCCAGAATTCGCAGGCGATCAACAGCGAATTGACAGGCTCCGCCGCAAGCGCAGGATTGTTGACCAAATCAAGGCCGAGCGCTTTTCCATACGATTCGTAGTTGCTACGGCCGGTGAGCTGGAAGAGGCCACGTCCTTTGAACAGGCGACCATCGCCCTTCTGCGTATTGCCGAGGTCGGCGCGCCCTTCATAGGCGGCGCCGCTGGCGTATTCTTCGGTGGTGCAAAATCCATCCGATTCTTCGCAGGCCTGCGCAAGGAAATGGGCGTCGCGCAGGCGCGTATCGATCGCATATTTATCCAGCGTCGCGCCGATAACCTCGTCCAGCGCGCTGATGATGCGCGTCTGGTTAGCGCCTTTTGCGCCGCTGACGCGCGGCGCGATATCCCGAAGGATTTCGCCATCGACAATGCTCATTGCCGCCTCTCAAAATCAATGTTCGGCGCAAATTGATCGCGAGCGCCGTTCGCTGGTCAGTTCGACGATCACCTCGCGCGACCTAAAATTCGTGCGTCAGCGCGGGCGTTTCGGAGTCCGACGGACAAACTCTCTGTCCGATCGCCGTCCGAGGATCGGTAGATTATAGAGCGCCGCGCAATTCATCAATATTTTTTTGTCAAATGAAGGGGTGAGGCCCCTATATTCCTGAGCAGCGCCAATATCTTGTACCAATTCGAAGGCGGCGCTATCTCGATTGTGTCGGCAGCGAAGTCGCAAAAACGTGATTCTCTGTTTATTCTCAAATACTTATATATAGATAAATTATACTGATTTTTTCCGGCAGCGACGATGAGCGCCCTTCCCGAATTGCTTCCATCAATCGAACTGATCCATCGCGCGAACGCTGCGAGCACCGCCTATACGCTCTCACGCCTTCAAGTCCTCGAGCGCCTTGCCGGAAATCCAATTGAGGTCGCTTATCGAATTTTCGAGGGCGGCGTGGCTCTCGCGGCGCCGGGCTTGCCGGTTTCGTCGTTCAATACGGTCGTGGGCCTTCGCCAAGGACAAGCCCATCTTGTCGAACCTCTCGCGCTCTGGTCGCGGGCT
>JASLHV010000502.1 GCA_030153205.1 Roseiarcus sp.
ACGCCGGCG
Organism: Roseiarcus sp.; assembly: GCA_030153205.1. Lineage (GTDB taxonomy): Bacteria > Pseudomonadota > Alphaproteobacteria > Rhizobiales > Beijerinckiaceae > Roseiarcus. Next base: position 10 of record JASLHV010000502.1, read on the forward strand.
ACGAAAGACATCAAGAGATCCTATACCGTCGGTTCCGCCCGTAGCCCCGTCGATGCAAATCTGTACCGTCAGAGGGCTGCTCTTGTGATGCGTCGTCCGTCCCAAACTGCCCCGCACGAAACCTCGAAGCCCTGCGGAAATACCTCGTCTGGCGACAAGGCAAACCGACCGCGGGCGTCCGAACGGGGCCCGGTCGCTTGCGATCCTTTCCTTCAATTGCAGAGCGATTGATACAGAAGGGTCTTTTGGGGGTCGATATAATAAGATTTTAGGGTCAGCTTCGGCGCTGAACGAGTATCGGGCCAAAGAAGGCGGCCAGCCCAACCGCTCAGTCGCGACATCGAAATTTGCAGCGCGTCGGCGACTCGATCAGGGCGCGGCGCGGGGCACGACCGTCGCGTCGGATCGGGGGGAGAGTTCGAAACGGGCGCCGGGCGCATTGTCTTTGACCGTCAAGGCCAAGCCATGCAAGGCCGCGATCGTTTTCGCGATACTCAGGCCGAGACCGTGACCAGAGGCGCCCTGCCCGGTTTCGGCGCGATAGAAACGTTGAAATACTTTGTCACGTTCCGAGGCAGGGATTCCGGCGCCATTGTCATAGACTCGAATGACCGGGCGCTGATCGACGATTGCCGTCTCGAGTCGCACCCGCCCGCCGGAGGGCGTGAATTTGATCGCATTGTCGATGAGGTTCGATATCGCCTCGCGCATCAAGTCCGCGTCGCCGCGCATCGGCGCCGCCACCGGCGTCTCCAGCGTCATCTCGATCGATTTTGCAAGCGCGACAGGCTCATAAAACTCGAACAGGTCGGCGCAGATTTTCGAAAGATCGATTTCCTGGAACGCCGCGGCGCGCAGGCCGCTCTCGATCGCGGAGACGCGCAGCAACGCCGCGATCATGACGATCGATCTATCGAGCTGATCGAGCGCCTCTTCAACGGCCAGTCTTAGCGCATGATCATCATTCTCGGCGGCCAGGCCTCGTTCGAGCTTTGCGCGCATGACCGCCAGGGGCGTACGCAGATCGTGCGCAATATTGTCGCCGACGCTTTTCAATTGATCGAGCAGCCGCGCCAATTCGTCGAGCATAAGATTGACGGCCCGCGAGATTTTATCGATGTCGTCATCGCTGCGACCGTATGGAAGACGAGCCCCGAGGTCGCCCTTCATGATGCGGGCGATGGTCTCATGAATGACCGCGAGGCGTTTGGTCGCGCGACGCGCGAAAAAGGCGCCGATGGCGAGCGCCAGCGCAATCGCCGGCCCGATGCCCGCCATTAAGGAACGCAATACCGTGCTGCGGATTTCGTAGACTTCCACGAGGCTGCGGCCGAGCAAAAGAACGCCGCCGTCGGTGCGATGACGCGCAACAAAGAGAGCGGGTTCCGAATGGCCTTCAGCGCCGGACGCCCGAGCTTTGCCGACGAAGTGAGCTTCGCCGTCGATCGGAATATTGGGAAGCGCGTTGATATTTCCGAAGATCAACGCGCCATCAGCGGCGAAGAGCGCGACATAGTCGAGACGACGCAAGTCTCGGGTCAAACGTAACTCAAGCGCGCGGCGCAGGTTATCGTCGCTTTCCAAGACCCCTTTGGCGGCCTCGTCGGCCAGAACGACGCGCAGCCGCGCCACGTCCAAGGTGGAGATTTCCAGATAGACGACTGCGAAAACCGCCGCGGTCGCGGCTGCGGTCGCGAGCGCAAAAGCAATGGCGAGGCGAAACGCTGTCGACCGAAAAAGCTCAAACATCCACATGAAGCATGAATCCAACGCCGCGGATATTGGTGATCAGCGGCGCCTCGCCCTTCGCGTCGACCTTGCGGCGTAAATTGCTGATATGCACGTCGACGACATTGGTCTGCGGCAAAAAATTGTAGTGCCAAACATCTTCGAGAAGCATGGCTCTGGTCACAACCTGATTGGGACGACGAACAAAATATTCAAGCAATTTGAATTCTCTCGGCAACAGGTCGATCGACCGGCCGCTCCGTCGTACTGTGCGCTCGACGAGATCCATCTCCAAAGATCCGGCGCGCAACCTCGTCGTACGGACATCGTCCAAGCGACGGAGCAAGGCTTCGACTCTCGCTGTCAATTCGTCCAGCGCGAAGGGTTTGACCAAATAGTCGTCGCCGCCGGCCTTGAGGCCGCGAATACGCTCGTCGATCGCGGTGAGCGCGCTGATAACCAAGACCGGCGTCTTGACCCCTTCATCGCGCAAAGTCGTGATGATCGAAAGCCCGTCCTCTCCGTGAAGCATCCGGTCCAGGATCAGGAGCGAGACGCCGTTCGTTCTCGCCACGCGCAATCCCGCCTCGCGCGTCTCTTCGAGCTGCACTTCATAACCGCGCTGACAAAGCTCGGCTCTGATCTCTTCGGCCAGCCCCGGCTCGTCTTCGACCAAAAGCAGCAAGGGCACTTTGCTGGAGCCATCGAGCGCCAACATCGCCTCCGTCGACTATCCCCTTACGAATGCCTCCTGTCTCGAAGGCAGGAGAATCGTCACGCCCAGTTGAGGTCATATATCGGCCACGCCGAACGGTGCAAGACCGCGCGCAAAATGATACGGCCGCCCCGAAGGACGGCCGCTGGTCAGCAATCGGCGTTTTGGGTCGCGATCAGAAGGGATAGTAGCGGAACGAAGCCAAGACGACGTTTTCGTCGGCCTTCGGCGTTCCGCCGACGCCAGCAAAGCCCTGGTCCTGGGTGAAGGAATACTGCAGGCCCCAGCGGACCATGCCGTAATCACCCTTGGCGATCGTATCCCAGAAGCCTACCGTGATCTGCCCAACCTCTTTCGGCGCCTTGTAAGCCGTGCAAGTCGCAGTCGAGAAGTTCGAGAAGCAGCCGGTCTGAACGTAGCGTGGATCGCCCCAACCATTGGCGGCCGCGGTGCCTGGGACGAAAACCGCCTGGGTGAATTCTTCGCCGGCATAAGCGTAGACGTCGAGCCAATTGGCGGCGTGGAGGATGCCGCCGACCATAAGCTGCGTCTCCGGGATCGGCTTGAGGAGCCCGTTGGCGGGATTGTAGGTCACGTCGGGCAATTGGCTCGTGCCGTAGCGGCCGATGCCGCTACCCGTCAAGCCAGAGAACTGGACGTCGAACCAACCGGGCACCACCTGCGCCACGATGCCGCCGCCAAAGCCGCCGCCCCAGACTTCATGCGTGCCAGATCCGCTGGGTCCGACGGCCGAAGTCAACACATCAGAGAACTGCCGCGCGAGGCCATAGAACTCGGCATGTACCTTGTTGGGGCCGATAGTGGGATCCCAGGAGACCTTGCCGACGAAGTCGGGCATCTGATTGAAGGAATATGTATTACACGCGTTAAGCAGCGAGAAACTCGAGCCGCCGTTCAGCGCCGCAGCCTGACTGCTGGCGAGGCCGCAGGCGTTGTTCACGCTGGCGACGACGCCGGCGGGGGCCGTTCCAGCGAACGTCGTCGCGCCGGTTTCAACTGAGGCGCCGACTTGGAAATTCGCGCCGATATCCTGCACCACGCGAAGCTGCGGCTGCCGAGCCCAGCTAAAGCCCGGAACGTATTGCGCGTCGATCGTCAGCGGAATTTGCTCAGAGCGTGGCTTGATGCCGCCAAAGCCGTTGAGCGTGACCAGCGACCAGGTTTGACCGGCGAGGACGTGAGTTCCCCAGGCGTTTTCGTCAATCTGGCCGTACAGGTGCCGGATGCGCGGTTGATAAGAGTTCGACTCGTTGGAGTTCGCCGTCTGCCCGGCGCCGAGGAAGTCGAATTCTCCGTAACCGGCGAAGGTCGTGACAGGATCGACCTTGCCTTCGACCAACAGCGACAAGCGGCTCTGGCGGGCGCTGAGACGGAACTCACCCGAGTGACCAGTGGCGTTGTTCCGGTACGGAATCTGCCCGAAATTCGTGTCAACGTCCGAAATCATATTGTGGTCGCGCCACACGCCTTCGAGAGCGAAGAAGCCGCCGGGCGTAATCGTTAGACCTTTGTAGCAGAACTTGCCTGGTGGGCAGACCTCGATCGGCGATCCCTTGGTCGTTGGCAACGGACCGTGCGCCGCGACACGCTGGACTTCCTGTTGGGTCTGCGCCTGCGCATGGGCCTGCGCATCGAGGCGCTTCTCGAGGGACATCAATCGCGCCTTCAGCTCGCGGATTTCCGCGGCGGTCGAGGCGGCGTCCTCAGCGCGGGCGGGAGTGGCCATCGCCGAGGCGAATACGCCAAGCGCGAGTGACGCCAGCAGCGCCGTTCTAAAATTCGCAAGCATAAGCAACGCCCCCATCTGTTCGTTGCGTCTAGGCGTAAGGGGCGCGCGTGACAGTTCTGTAACAAAGGCGGCGTTGCCTAATGTCGGAAAATCACCAAATCAAATTCCCGGCGCGATTGAAAAGGGCGAGGCGCCTCGTATGCGCTTGGTAATACGGGTAAAAATATGGGGCGTCACTTTTTCGCCACAGGGCGTTTTTTTCAACGAGTCCTCTCTGACGTAGGGCTACCGCGGCTCATGAATCTCCTCTTTGCGACCGGGGGACGAAGGCGCCGAAAGGCGCCAATTCACCGATTCTCCCTCCCCGACGCTTACATGCTAGACGCCGAAGCAGATTGGCGCCGACTCATATAGTAAGCCGACGTCTACGATGGAGCGTAGCCTCGTTAGGCCGGCGATAAAGCACATAGAAATTTTTGAACCGGCGAAGCGTCCTAAATGCGCGTCTAGCGCGCTCGCTGCGTGGTTTGCGGCCTTGACACCTTCTCTACCGAGCGCCGCGCCGTTCGATCCGGTTCGATGACTCGCTCCACGCGGAGGCCTCGCTCCACGCGGAGGCCAAAGGGGAAATGGGTGGCGTCCCACAAGTTCATGCGCGGGTTCGCACGCCTCTCGCCCAGCGCCGCTCGTCAATACGTGCAGTCATTTTCCTATAACTATGCAAGCGTGGGTTGAACCACCGCGCCGTACCAATCGGCTGAAGCAGCCAGCCTCCGCGCTCAACGCTCAATATTCTTTAAAAAGGTCGCAAGTCCTGGTCATCGCGAACGCTAGCTTCGCCGCGCGAGGCTACAACGCAGAGTTGCCGTCGGAAAAGGAACCTTTCGGCGTCAACGATAGTTTCTAAGCTACCCGAATACGACAATGTCGCAGGGCAGTACGCTCGCGCGCAAAATTCCGCGTGCGTTCGAGCCAAGCGAAGTAGTGTCGGCGGTTACCTATCGATTTTCTTGATGCGCCGTGTCCCCACGCAACCCGTCGAAATTCGCGCCGCCACTCCGCGAAGAACCCTACTTCCCCGTTGAGCCGCGCTTCCATGGACTTACGTAACGGCGCCGTGAGATATGCGCCTCCCTACCCCGGGCGACGATAAGCCTCGTAAATACATCGCAAAAGAACGTCGATACTCTTACGCATAAGAATTTTTAGGAAACCGCTTTGCCGACCGAAATGGTCACGACCCGAAAGAGTTTATTTTCGAATAGATCAATGAATGCGCGCATTGGCACAAAAAAAGTGGCGCGCAGCGAATAAATGCATGGCGGGCACACGCTGACGTAAGCGACGCCCCACTCTTTCGGCTCGGCCAGGAGCACATGAAAGAACGACGGCCCGCCAGCCTAACACCTACATCCTTCGCCACGCTCGGACGATCGCTCTTCGCATTCGTAATACGCATTCCTTCAATTCCACAAAGGACGGTAGGAACGCGGATTTGTTCTCGATTAGTCCCAGAAATAGCGATCCATACCCTATCGACTGCCGTACCCGCTGGGGGTCGAGATGAACCAAAATGAGCCGTACGCTACCATCTATCCCACGCAATAGTTGCAACTTTGTCGTAAAAGGTGCATATAGGCCCGCGTACCTCTATTCCAATAATCGGAGTGAATATGGCTAAAACAGCAGTACGTCGGAAAACGGCGTCCGTCAGACGGGTTTGGTCGAAGGACGATCTCAAGGTTTTGAAGGGCATGGCTCGTAAAGAGTCGCTGTCCAAAATTGCGAAATCCTTGAAGCGAACGGAAGGCGCCACGCGTCACAAGGCGACGCTGATGGGCATTTCGTTGCGGATGACCCCCAAGAAACGCGCTGCCAAGAAGCGCTAAAACTGCAGGCGGCTGACGCCCATAGAGGCGCGGCGACGAATTTGAGAGGTTCTACCATCGGCCGCCAAAGCGGCCGGAGGAGACGTTAGGTAGCCTCGACGATGCCGTGAGTAAGGCTTGCATTCGTCGGATAGAGCGGTATGAGGCACGCCTGAAGGGCGTGATATATATCCGGCTTTCCAACGAAATAGCCGTTCTTCGGCCTGAGGTCGTCGCCAAGTTGTGGGCGCCAGCCGCCGGCGCGCCGATCGATGAGATGGCGCGCCGCAAAGTCCCAGATGCGGCGATACCAAGTTTCATAGCTGATTTCGCCGGTATGTCGGGCTAAGAAAGCCGCTGCGCCGATCCCTTCGCAGCAAGGCCACCACAGGCGATCGCGAATCAGCGGCGCGCCGTTCCAATCGAGCGCGTAGTAGAATCCTCCACGCTCGTCCCAGCCCGATTTCGCCGCCTCGTCGAAAAGTCCTTTAGCCGCGTCAGGCGCCCAATCGAGACGTTGATCGCCAAGCGACCAAAGTTGCAGGACGAGCCGCGCCCATTCGAGCGCATGGCCTGGCGTCGTCCCAGGCGGTCGGAAAACGTCCGATCCTTCGTAGCCCCGATCGACGTTCCAGTCGGCATGATAGTGTTCGGGAACACGCCAATGGTTCTGCGCGGCCATTCGACGCACAAAGAAATCGGCGACGCTCTCAGCTTTGTGAAGATAGGCGCGGTCTGACGTGGCCTCGAAAGCCGCCATGAGCGCTTCCGTGAGGTGCATGTTCGAGTTCTGTCCACGGTAGGCGCTGAACGCCGACCAATCCGCCCTGAACTCGTCCGCGCTGGCGCCCTGCCCTGCTTCCCAAAATTTCGTCTCGAGGATTTCCGTTACATCGGCGATCAATTTGTCGGCGTCCGGATGGCCGACAAGCTTCGCGCTGGCGCCGGCGAGAAGTACGAACGCATGTCCATAAGCGAGCTTGTCGCTCTCGCGCGGTCCGTTTGCGTCGAAAGACCAGAAATAACCGCCGTGTTTTCCGTCGCGATGGCGAGTGAGAAGAGAGCGCACGCCATGGTCGACGATATCGGCCGCGCCAGGGCGGCCGAGGAGATGACCAATCGCATAGCAATGAACCGTGCGAGTCGTCGCATGGATCGGACGCTCGGTCTCTCGCGCGATTGCGTGACCATCGTCATCAAGGGAGAAAAAGCCGCCGGCGGGATCGATCGACTCCGTTTCAAAGAAAGCGAAAAGCGAGTCTGCTTCGTTGCGGAGCCAGCGGCGATGGCCGGGATTGTCGAGCCAGGATTTCCGTCCCTGAGCGCCTGCGCCTTCTCTGTGATCCATCGTTTCCTCAACCCGTTCGAACGACGTTTTTCTTAGATCGACCAATAGCCATCGCCAGAGTTTTCGGCAAGGCGTCGAAACGAAGCGAGGATAGCGACCGGATAGCCTCCGCGTTGGCGGACGGAGGCCCGAAAGCAGCTCGCCCCTATTCTCTTGCGCCGTCGTACCCAGGACTTCTCGAGATACGTTTCTTGAGGGAGGTCAAAGCTTCCGCCATCGTTCCCGATCGCGGTCACTGTGGCGTCCGCCGGTGGTCCCGCGAGCGATGGGGCATAGCTCGCATATACTTTCTCCAGGGCGTTGCTAGGCTTTTGTGAAGCGAGGGTTCGGCGCGACCCAACGCCATGCTTCCGCCGCGGCGACGAGGCGAGAGGCGCCGGTTTGACCCGCCACGCCTCAAAATCCAGCGCCAGGATTTTCAGGCCGCGGCGGGCGAAACCGTCGGTCGCCTGCGCGTGCCGTAAGAGGCTACCGCCGCCCCGATGTCGTCATAAAGCGCCAGGGGTAAATGGCCCGTGCTGACTAAGCGTTGCGCTATCGTTTCCCCACCCCGCGCGCGTATTTACGGCTTTGGAACAAGCGGCCAACCTTCTAGCGCCGGGGCTGGCGAACTGGCATAAGACGTTATGAACGCAATCGCGAATCGCGCTTCCGGCCCCGCCGCG
>JASLHV010000507.1 GCA_030153205.1 Roseiarcus sp.
TCGGAAATCCTCCGCGCCAAGTTGCTGAATTTGCTGCTCACAGACGCGGTGAGAAAAATCGACTTCGTATTCGGATCTTTTCACGTCGATTTCGGCGGGTTCATGTCGGTCTGGAGCATGGTCGCGACGGGCGGCATCGATGTAGACGTGCAGCCTTTGTCCGAGAAGGACGCTGCCGGCGGCTACAATTACCCCACCAATAAATTCTTGTTTCCTGATGAGGGCTTCGGGACGACGCCCGACCAGCAATCCGTCCTTGTTCACGAGAGCGTCCACGCGATGAGGGACGTTCGCTACCACGGCGGGTCGGAGCCGCGCGCGACCTGGGCCGAGGCCGAGGCCACCGCCTATGTCGCGGGAGCGCTTTTCAAGCTTTACGCTTTCCCCCAGGCGCGGCGATCGACATACCCCTTATTCGCGCAAGCGTACGAAATTGCCGGCGCTGTCAAGGATAAGCCAGGCGCCGTCGTCTCAGATAACGACGCGAAGGCGATGATCGGAATCATCGCCATCGAGCCGGATTATGTGAAGAAGGGAATGACCTTCTGGAAACGCTCGTTCGCCGACGGGATTTAACGCCGCCCGGTCTGCCCCGCCTCGGTCAAACGCAGGCCGGGCGGCGCACAAGGCTCAGAACTTTCCCTTGGCTGCCGCCGCCATGATCATATTGTCCCGTTTCAGATCCGAAACTGCCCGCCGAAGCCGAGCGTTCTCGGCTTCGAGCGCTTTCAGCCGCCTCACCTGATCGCCCTTCAGGTCGGCATGCTCGCGTCCTCCTTCCGGCGATATGCCGCATGTCGGGGAGGATTGCTTCAAAGGAAGAAAGGCCATTTGCTCCAATTTACTTCGTGGGCTCCGGCGTATCTTTTACCGTCACCCAATTTTTGTCGGCGCGGCTTATATTTTCATTTTCATCCTTGCGCCATTCGGTCGTCCAGTATTTCGTATGGTTTACGTATAGTTTTCCGTTGACGATGGTGAACGCCTCGGGATCGACGGTATCCTTGTGGCCATTCTCGTATGCGACGCCCATGGCGCAATGACCGTCATATTGAGCGGCGTATTTCTCCGGGTTGGCGGTGAAGAGATCGAGATCCTGTTTGTTGGCGAACTGCCAGCGCGCATCATGCCAGATGGTCTGATATTCAAGCGTACCGGGGACCGCCTTCCCGACAGTAAAATAGGCGACAGTATCATAACCGCCGATCGCCAATCTTGGTACGCCAGTCATATCAGGCGCCATGTCAGCGAGAGCGGGGGAGGCGAACGCCACGAAAGCCAGCGCAGCCAGCGTGTTCCTTGTCGTACCCATTTTTTTCTCCCTATGGAAGGTCTTGCCCTATGGAAGGTCTTGACAGACTTCTGCAACTCCTGCCGGCGCCCGCGCTGCTACAGCTCGGCACGGAAAGCCTCCACCGCATATGTTCGCAACACGTCGACAGATATGGGCCGCCAGCGACGTTTCAGCAATTCGCTTTCACGAGCGCCGGTCGGTGAACGGATCGTTTGGAAGTATCTTTTGCACCGGTGCAAAGACAGAACATATCGTTCGAGGTCCGGTGTCAAGAAAAATTTTGGACCGGTGCAATCAAGGAGATATTCCCCTTGGTCAAGAAAGCTCTTAGCGGCGGCGGGCGCGCTTGCGCGGCGGGGCCGTAGAGCCGCGGATGACCAGATTGACTGATGTGAACACCTGCCTGGGTGGGCCGCCCGCAAGGAGAAGGTGGACGGCGGCCCGGCCATTCTCGGCAGCGGAAACATGGATCGTCGTCAGGGGAGGCTCGGATTGGGCGGCCTCGGGCACATCATCGAATCCGACGAGTGATAGATCCCGAGGTACGTTGAGGCCACGCTTTTTAGCCTGGCGCAGAATGCTCAAGGCAATACTATCCGCCAGTCCAATAATTGCGGTCGCCTCGGGCGCCTTATCCAGCAGCATCGCGGCGCCATTGCCGAAGGCTTTCTCCTCCTCGGGTGTTCCGCAAGCCTCGACGATAGGTACGTCATTGATCGACAATTCCGCTTCGGCCAAGGCGTCCGCAACGCCAGCAAGTTTTTCCAAGAGCGGCGGCCCTGCATCGACGAGACGCCGTGCGCTTTCCGCGGGCGGGTGGAACACCGGCGCCCTGAACGAATAGAGGGTCGAGGCGATGACGAAGCGGCGATGGCCCAGCGCCAAAAGGTGGCGGGTCGCCTGCTTCGCGCCGTCCCGATTTTTGGTATTGACTGAGCTGATATGCGGCGACCCGCTGAGATCCATCACCACGAAGGGCAAGCGTCTGCGCCGGCCCGCCTCGAGCAACTCGACTTGATCGACGCCGGTAAAGATGAACCCGTCGACAAGAGCATTCTTTATGCCCCAGGCCTCCTGATCATCGCGACCGGAGACCAGCGACAAACCCACGCCCCGCTCCTCACAGGCCTGCGCCACCCCGGCGAGAAAATCGCGCTGGTAGGGGTTTTTGAAGAATTGGGCAATGCCGAACCGGCCGAAAGGAACAAGGCCGATCGCGTTGACCTTGCCTGAACTGAGCATCCGCCCCCTCGGGTCCGGTCCAGCATAGCCGAGCTCTCGGGCGGCAGTTTCAATACGGGCGAGCAGCTCCGGGCGAACGCGCTCGGGTCGATTGAAAGCGTTTGCGACGGTCGATTTCGATACTTCGACGGCCTTGGCGACATCGCGAAGGGTCACGGTTTTGGGCATCGGCAGGTGATAACATGGGGTTGGCTAACGCCCGACCAAAGGCGCGAAAATCCTTCGGAATGTCAATCGGCCTGATATTCACGGAGGTGCATTGCCAAGACGCGGTAACGTTTTAGTTTTTTCCGCGATGAAGAAAACTCGCGGCTGCGCTGTTTGTTATAGTGCGCCAGGATTGCGATGCGCAGTCACGCGGCGATCCCGATCCGGTGATGCGGGCTAAGCTTGAATGATGTCCGCCTACAGAAAAGGATACAGCGCTCATGTCAGAAATGACTCTTTGGGGTTTCGACGGCTCGACCTACGTGCGAACCGTCAAAATGGTCCTCGCCGAGAAAGGCTTTACCCAGTTCAAACAGGAGCCGCTCAATGTCTTGGCGGGCGACCCCAAAAAGCCGGAGCATTTGGAGCGACATCCCTTCGGCAAAGTGCCGGTCCTCGACCATGACGGGATGCGCATTCTCGAAACGTCCGCGATCGCTCGCTACTTAAACGACGTCTTGCCAGGCAAATCGCTTATCCCCGCGACACCGAGGGATCGCGCCCGAATGGATATGACCATCGGGATTGTCGACTCATACGGGTATGGCGCGCTCCTCGGCGGCGTAACGGCCTTCCATCTGTTTCCCGACTTCGTGGGCGGCAAGAATGAGGCGATGCGAAAAAGCGGTCTGGAAAACGGCCGCAAGGCGATTGATCTGGCAATGAAGACCAAAGGGGCGTCCCCCTTTATCGCCGGCGATTTGAGCTTGGCCGATCTTTATCTCGCCCCCATCGTCTTCTACGTCTCGCTCACGCCCGACAAGGACGCTTTATTCAATGTCGATGGATTTGCGGATTGGTGGGCCGGCGTGCAAGCTCTTAAGAGCTTCAAGGAAACTCAACCGAAACTCGGATAGCCGCGCCGAAACGTACTCAATGCGCGTAGCCTGGCGCGCGGTTTATCGCGGAAATCGCGAGGCGTTGGCGTGCTTGGCGTCTCATAATGACAGCGGCGCTATAACAGCGCCGCTGGACTTGTTTCTGGTCCACTTGCCGGGATTTAGACCCTCATCCCGGCAATAGAACAGTGTCGACCACATGGATGACGCCATTGGATTGGAGCACATCCGGAATCGACACCATGGACTTTCCGCCCTTGGCGTCAACGATTTCAAGCTTTCCAGCGGATGGCGCATCGACAGTCAGCATTTCGCCCTCGACTGTCGTCAACATCGCCTTTCCATGCCCGTCATCAACCATTTTCATGAGATCGGCCGCGGTCAGACGGCCCGGTACGACATGATAAGTCAACACCTTGGCGAGGGCCGCCTTGTTTTCGGGCTTCAACAAGGTATCGACGGTTCCGGCCGGCAACTTTGTGAAAGCCTCGTTTGTCGGGGCGAAGACCGTGAACGGTCCGGTCCCGGCAAGTGTATCGACGAGACCCGCCGCCTTCACAGCGGCGACAAGTGTCGTATGGTCTTTCGAATTGACCGCGTTCTCGACAATATTCTTAGAGGGATACATGGGCGCGCCGCCGACCATGACCGTCATTTCGGCGAATCCCGGCGTGACGCCTCCGATAAAGGCGCCGCCGACAGCGACCAT
>JASLHV010000521.1 GCA_030153205.1 Roseiarcus sp.
CGGCGTCGCGCGCGGCGAGCGCAGGACATCGGCTTGCGACATGGATACATGGAGCAATGCGATCGCCAATCTGCCGCCATCGAAAATAAAAGGAGAGGTGGCGGCGGTCTCCGCGGCTCAGGCCGCGCTCGCGTCGGATCAAGCTTCGCTTGCCACATTGTCGAACGCGGCCGCGATCAAAGCCTTTGTGCACGCTTATACGAGCGCATACGAGAGCGGTGGAGGCGCCAGCGGCGCAAATTATATTACGTACGAATTTTCGCAGGACCCGAACAATGCGACCTTGATTGCCGCCTCTGGCATTTCAGCGGACAATGAGAGTTGGTATTTCAACCCGCCGACCCCCGATCAACTCTCCCAGGCGCTGACGAACCAGGTCCCCTTGGCCATAAAGCGATACCAAAGTCAGATCACCGTTGACCAGAAGGCCCTTGCAACCGTCCGGCAGGCGCTTGCCGCGGACGAAGGCGGCGCGACGCCAGGCGGGTTGATCAAGCATGGTTCAGGCGCATTGGTTTTGAACGGCGCGAATACGTATGGCGGCGGCGTGAATGTCGGCGAGGGCGTCATCGGCGTCGGCTCTTCGTCAGCGCTCGGAACCGGGCCTCTGACCTTGAACCAGGGAACGACGCTGCGCTTCGTCGCCAGTGGGATCAGCATCGCCAATCCTCTGACCTTGGCGGGTCACATCGCCTTCCTGGATACGCAGGCCTTCAACGACGCTCTCTCCGGCGCGATCAACGGCTTCGGCGGCCTCGTCAAGATCGGCGCGGGACAATTGGTCGTCAAAGGCTGCGCCGGCGCGATTTTGGGCGAAGGCGTCGTATGGGTTGAAAATCAAATGGCGACTTGCCAGACCGGCCACCAAGGCGGGATCGGTTTCGCCCAAGGCGGACAAGGAGGCCAGGGCGGTCAAGGCGGCCAGCCGGGTCAGCCCGGCCAACCCGGTAACCCAGGCCAACCCGGCGGACAGTACTGAAGGATTCGATGAGGACGACGACCCGCTACCCCTCTCCCAAAGGAAGAGGGCCAAGGGTGAGGGGTACGGCCTCTAAAAATTCGTGAAGCGGCGGGGCGACAGCCACGTACGGCGCCAAGAATGCGAAGCGCCGTACCCGTCAACGGTCATGATCTAATTCGCCCGCGTCGCGACGAACCTTGCGGCGGCCCGCAGCGTTTCGGCTCTCTCGCCGAGCCCGGATTCGGTCAGGGCGGCCTCGGCCTCCTGCACCAGGCGATCGCGCGCCGCCTTGGCGCCGGGAAGGCCGAGCGCGGCGACGAAGGTCGCCTTGTTGCGGTCCGCGTCCTTGCCGGCGCGTTTGCCGAGTTGGGCCTCATCGCCTTCCGCATCGAGAATATCGTCGGCGATCTGGAAGGCGGCGCCCAGCGCGCGGCCGTAGCGCGATAGCGCAATGCGCGTCGGCGGCGGCGCCGAGGCGATGATCGCGCCGGCCTCGACGGAAAAGGTCAGCAGCGCGCCGGTCTTCATCGCCTGCAACCGGAGGATGGCGTCCTGATCGAGCGGCGTTGCAGCGGATTCGGCTTCGAGGTCGAGCATTTGTCCGCCCGCCATGCCGCCGAGGCCGGCGGCGCGCGAAAGGCCGACGCAGAGCGCCGCGCGGATCGCGCCGTCCGGATGGGTCGTGATTTCGCCCATCACATCGAAAGCCAGCGTCAGCAGGGCGTCGCCGGCGAGAATGGCGGTCGCCTCGTCGAAGGCTTTATGGACAGTCGGGCGCCCGCGCCGCAGATCATCGTCGTCCATCGCCGGCAGATCGTCATGGACGAGCGAGTAGCAATGGATGAGTTCGATCGCCGCACCCGCCCGTAGCGGGCCTTCGCCATCGAGGCCAAGCGCTTTCGCCGTCTCGATCGTCAGGAAGGGGCGTAAGCGTTTGCCGCCCGCCAGGGCGCCATGCCGCATCGCCGCCAGAAGGCGCGGCGGCCGCACGATCTCGCCGCCGAGCGGCGCATCCGCGAGAATATTCTCGAGCATCGCTTCGATCGCCGCGCCGGCGATCTTGAGTTGCGTCGCGAAATTGTCAGAACCGGTTTCCGTCGTCATGAAGTATTTGTATTTTCCAAGCGTTGGAGGTCGCGGCCAGCATAAAGGCGCGGCGTAGGAACAGGCAAATCAGGCGGAGACGCGAGGCTGGCGGAATGAGCGAGAAGCATTTCAGCGGCGCAGTTCCGCAATTTTACGATCGATATCTGCAGCCGATCATGAGCGCGCCCTATGGCGAGGAAATCGTCCAACGCGCCGCGGCCCTCGCCCCGGCCGCGATTTTGGAGACCGCCTGCGGCACCGGAAGCGTGACCATTCCCCTCGCCAAGGCTTTGCCGAACGCCCAGATCATCGCGACCGACATCAGCGAGGATATGATCGCCTATGCGAAGACCAAGGCTGAGGCCGCCGCGATCGCCTGGAGCCAGGCCGACGCCTGCGATCTGCCCTTTGCGCCTCATTCCTTCGATCTCGTCCTGGCCGAATTCGGCGCGATGTTCTATCCGGACAAAGTGAAGGCCTTCGCCGAGGCCAAGCGCGTGCTGCGCCCGCAAGGGTCGTTTCTGTTTTCGGTCTGGGAGGATCTTTCCAAGAACGAATTGCCGCGGCTTGTCTTGGAGACCGTCGCGGCGATGTTCCCCGACGATCCGCCGACCTACACCCGCCGTCTGCCTTTCGGCTACGGCGACCGCGACAGGCTCGAGCGCGATTTGCGCGCCGGGGGTTTCGCGACGATCGCCATCGAAGCCTCGCGAAAAATGCTGAAAGTCGCCAAGGCGCGCGATGTTGCGATCGGTTTCTGCCAGGGCGGCGGCTTACGCGGCGAGATCGAAGGGCGCGATCCTGACGCCGTTCCTCGCGCCACCGACCTCGTCGAGGCGGCGGTGAAACAGCGCTTTGGCGAGTCCTCTTTCGAAGTCAGCGGGCAGGCGCTGTTCGTCACGGCGTCCTAAAGGATTTCGGCGATGCCGGAGATCGAGCAGCTTTCCGATCTGATCGGCGACATCTACGACACCACGCTTGATCGCTCGCTGTGGCCGGGCGTGCTCGCAAGGATCTCGCGCTTTATCGACGGCGCCGCCGCCGCGGTTTTTTGGAACGACGCGGCCAATGGCCAGGGCGATATCTATTTCGACGACGGCGGCATCGCGCCGTACTACAAGGCTTTGTATTTCGAAAAATACGTCAGGCTCAATCCGACCGTGACCGCGCGGTTTTTCTCCGATCCCGAAGAGCCTGCTTCGACGGGAGATTTGGTTCCCTATGACGAATTCCTGCAGAGCCGTCTCTATCGGGAATGGGCGAAGCCGCAGCAGCTTGTCGATTTCGTCAGCGTCATTCTCGAGAAGGCGTCGACCAAAACCGCGATGTTCGGCGTGTTTCGCAACGAGCGCCAAGGCTTGGTCGACGAAGAGACCCGTCGCCGCATGCGCCTATTGGCGCCGCATGTCCGGCGCGCGGTGCTGATCGCCAAGGTCGTCGATTTCAAGCAAGCGGAAGCCGCGACATTCGCCGAAATCATCGATGGCCTGCGCGCCGGCATGATTCTCGTCGATCGCGCCGGCCGGATCGTTCACGCCAATGCCGCCGCCCACGCCCTCCTCGCGCAGAAAGACGCGCTGCGCACGATCGGCGGCCGTCTCAGCGCTAGCGATCCTCAGATCGAACGGGCCCTTGCCGAGACATTCGCCGTCGCCGCCGAAGGCGACGCAGCGGTTGGCGCAAAGGGCGTCGCGCTGCCGCTCGTGGCCAGGACCGGCGAGCTCTATGTCGCGCATGTGCTGCCGCTCGCGGCCGGCGCGCGTCGACGCGCGGGCTCGGTCTATGCCGCGACGGCCGCGGTGTTCCTGCATAAGGCGACGCTGGAGCCGCCGGCGCCGCCCGTCGCGCTCGCCAAAGCGTATAAGCTGACACTGGCGGAAGTGCGCGTCCTCTTCGCGATTGTCGAGATTGGCGGCGTGCCGGAGGTCGCCGATGTGCTCGGCGTCGCCAGTTCGACCGTGAAGACCCATCTTGGCCGCATCTATGAAAAGACCGGCGTCAGCCGTCAGGCCGATCTCGTCAAACTCGTCGCCGGTTTCTCGAGCCCGCTTCTGCAGTGAGCGGCCTAATTATCGAAGTCTTTGGGATCGAACACCCGCTTCGTCGAACAGAATTCGCAGGTGACGCCGATCTTGCCGTCGTCGCCGACCATGTCGCGGCGCTCCTCCGGCGAGAATGAGCGCAACATGGCGTCGATCCTTTCGGCCGAGCAGCGGCAGGCGTCGCGCAAAGGGCTCTGTTCGAACACGCGTACGCCGCGTTCGTGGAACAGGCGGTAAAGCAGCCGCTCGCTCGACACGCTGGGATCGATCAGTTCGTGATCCTCGACCGTACCGACAAGCGCGCGCGTCTCCGTCCAAGCATCGTCTTCGGCGACGAAATGGCGCGGCGCGCCTTCCGGCGCATCGCCCGGATCAAGATCGGCCTGCCGCCGCCGCTCGATCGAGTCGGGAAGAAACTGCGCCATCAATCCGCCGGCGCGCCAATGCGCCGCGTCGTGGGTAACGACTTCGCCGACGGCGAGCCGCACCAGGGTCGGGATTTGCTCCGAGCGTTGGAAATATTGATGCGCCGCTTCCTCGAGCCCCTGGCCGTCGAGCGCGATAATCCCCTGATAGCGCGACATGCCGCCGCCGGGATCGATCGTGAAGGCGAGATGGCCTTCGCCGAGCAAATCGCCCGAACGCGCCGCATCGCTCGCCGCCGCGACTTTCTCGGCGTCGAACCGCGCCAAGGCGCGCAAATTCGAGGGCGCGTCGAAATCGACGATCAGCATGCTGAGGGGACCGTTGGTCTTGGTCTGTAGCTGGAAGCTGCCTTCGATCTTCAGCGCCGAACCGAGCAGAACCGTCAAAGCCGCGGCTTCGCCGACGATCCGGGCGATCGAAGCGGGATAAGCGTGGTGCTTGAGGATCGTATCGATCGCCGGGCCAAGCCGCACCACGCGCCCGCGCGTGCTCAAGGGCTCGACCGCGAAGGGGAGTACGATATCCTCTCGCCCGTCGTCGGAAACCGCGCGGGTCGGCGCTCTATCCGTCACGAGCCGACCGCTCCCAGGCACCAGGCGAGGATGCCTTTTTGCGCATGCAGCCGGTTCTCGGCTTCGTCGAAGACGACCGATTGCGGCCCGTCGATCACGTCATCTGTGACTTCCTCACCGCGATGCGCCGGCAGGCAATGCATGAAGATCGCGTCCTTGGCCGCAGCGCCCATCAGCCGCTGGTTGACTTGGTACGGCGCGAGGAGATTGTGCCGGCGTCCTTCGTCCTCATCGCCCATTGACACCCAGCAATCGGAGATCACCGCGGCCGCGCCGTCGACGGCCTTGAACGGGTCCTCGCCGATCTTCACGTCGGCGCCGAGCGCGCGCGCCGTTTCGATGCGCGAAGCCGGCGGCTGCAATTCGCGCGGACAGGCGATGTCGAGCGAGAATTCGAAGCGTTGGGCGGCGTCGATCCAGGAGGAGAGCACGTTGTTGTAATCGCCGCTCCAGGCGACCTTGCGGCCGCGGATCGGCCCACGATGCTCTTCGAAGGTGAGGACATCGGCCATGGCCTGGCAGGGATGCGACTGCTTGGTCAGTCCATTGATGACCGGCACGGTCGCATAGGTCGCGAGTTCCTCCATCGCCCGGTGGTTGAGGATGCGGATCATGATCGCGTCGACATAGCGCGAGAGAACGCGCGCCGTATCGGCGAGCGTCTCGCCGCGGCCAAGCTGCATTTCGGCGCCGGTCAGCATCATCGCGTCGCCGCCGAGTTCGCGCATGGCCTTGTCGAAAGAGACGCGCGTGCGGGTCGAGGGACGATCGAAGATCATCGCCAGAGTCTTGCCGGCGAGCGGGCGCGTCGCCGGCGGCTTGCCCTTGACGCGCGCGGCTTTCATCGCCGAGGACGCGTCTAGGACGTCGCGCAAATCCTGAGCCGGCACTTTCGAGAGATCGAGAAAGTGCCGGATCGGCGCCTCGATTTTCGCCCCGCTCATTCAGCCGCGCCCCGTTGCTGCGCAGCCACGACATTGCGCTCGAGCTCGGAGCAGGCGGCGTCCAAGCGCCGCACGCCCTCGGCCAGTTCTTCTTCGCTGATGATCAGCGGCGGCAGCAGCCGAACGACATTGTCGCCCGCCGGAATGGTCAGGAGCTTCTCCTGCCGCGCCGCAGCGGCGAAGTCGGTGTTTGGGACCTTGAGCTTGAGCCCGACCATCAGGCCTTCGCCGCGCACGTCGTCGATAATCGCGCTGTGGCGATCTTTGAGCTCGGCCAGGCGCTGACGCATGAAGAGGCCAAGCCGCGCGACATGCTCGATGAAGCCGGGCGCCAGCACGACATCCAGAACGGCGTTGCCGATCGCCATCGCGAGCGGATTGCCGCCGAAGGTGGTGCCATGTACGCCGGTGGTGAAGCCTTTGGCCGCATCGGCGGTCGCAAGGCATGCGCCCATCGGGAAACCGCCGCCAATGCCCTTGGCGATGGTCATGATGTCCGGATGGACGCCGGAATGTTCGTAAGCGAAGAGCTTGCCGGTACGGCCGACGCCGGTTTGTATCTCGTCGAACACGAGCAGCAAGCCATGCTTGTCGCAAAGCGCGCGCAAGCCCCGCAGGAAGGCCGGCGGCACGACGCGCACGCCGCCCTCGCCCATGATCGGCTCGATCAGAATCGCGCCGGTGCCAGGCCCGATCGCCTTCTCGACCGCGTCGATGTCGGTGACCGGGATCTGGTCGAACCCATCGACCTTCGGGCCGAAACCTTCGAGATATTTGGCTTGGCCGCCAGCGGCGATCGTCGCCAAAGTCCGGCCGTGGAAGGCGCCTTCGAAAGTGATGAACCGATAGCGCTCGGGATGGCCGCCGACCGACTGGCGCTTGCGCGCCATTTTGATCGCCGCCTCATTGGCTTCGGCGCCCGAGTTCGAAAAGAAGACCACATCGGCGAATGTCGCCTCGACGAGACGCCGCGCGAGCCTTTCGCCGTCGGGAATCTGGAAGAGGTTCGACGAATGCCAGAGCTTGGCGCCTTGGGTCGTCAAGGTCTCGACAAGATGGGGATGCGAATAGCCGAGCGAGGCGACCGCGATGCCGGCCCCGAAGTCGAGATATCGCTCGCCGGTCGTCGAAATCAGCCAGGCGCCCTCGCCTCTGTCGAAGGCGACATCGGCTCTCGCATAAACTGGGACGATCGCGGAAGACACGGGGGTTCTTCTCCATCTTGTCCGGATTTGGCGCGCCTCCGGATCAGGCGGCAAAAACAAAAACGCCGCCCCGCTGGGACGGCCTTTGCTTGACGCAGATAATATAGCGCGCGCGGCTTTCCGGTCAATGATTGCGGCGAAATCGCCGTCGGCCGCTTTCGCGCGCTTGCGTCATCGTTCAGCACCACATCCAATTGCAGCCGAAGAAGCGGTAGCGATAGATGCGGACATAACGGTGAGCGGCTGCATGGGTCGGTCGTGGCGCGGCTTGAGGCGGCGGCACGACGGGATCATCGCTGCTCGGATCGACCTGCGCCGCTCGCAAGCGCAATTCGGCGGCCTTGGCGGGGTCGGGCTTCCCGATGAGCCCGCGCTCATACATGATCGCGAGGAATTTCAACGCGTAGCCAAAATTCATATCGGCGGCCTGTTGGAAATATTGGGCGGCGACGTTGTAGTCGCGCTCGGCCCCAGCGCCGTTGAAATAAGCGACGCCGACATTGATGAGGCTGAAGGCGTTGCCGGCTTCGATCGCCTTTTCGAACCAGGCCAGCGCCTGCGCGGGATCGGCTTTGACGAACAGCCCATTGGAGTACATCGCGCCGAGGTTGCCCATGCCGCCGGGATCGCCGGCGAGCGCTGCTTTGTTGAAGAGGTCAAAGGCGCGCTGAGGATCTTTCACCACGCCCTTGCCTGTCGCGAAAATGACGCCCAGCGAGTCTTCGGCCGGCGCATAGGCGGCATCGGCCGCAACTTTGTAATGGCGCACGGCCTCCAGAAAGTTTTTTGGGCCAAATTGATAGGCGCGCCCCAGAAGAAACTGCAGTCGCGGATTGCTTGGTTCGGCGTCGATCGCGCGCTGACAAGGTTCGACCGCGGCGGAATAGTCTTTCACACCGGCCGCTTTGATCTGGTCGGGACTGGCGAAAGGCGGGGCGGGCGCCGCCATTCTTTCGCAGTCGCCCGCCGGTCCCGCGGGGAGCGTCGCCGCCTTGTCGGCGTCGCGAGGCTGGGCGGCGGGCGGCGGCTGTGTCTCGGTTTGGGCGACGACGGGTGCGCTCGGTTTCGCCGGTTGCGTCGGGGCGGGCGCGTCGTTTTTGACGGTCTCGGTCGGCGCTGCGGGGGCGCTGGCGAGAAAGACGTCGCCGACGAGAGAGGAATTATCCCACGGCACCTGCTTTTGGTCCGTCGCCGCCAGCACGTCGCCGCGGACTTTCGAAACCATCTGACGTACCTCGAGACCCGACGCGCCGACATATTTCAGGAGCGCCGACATGAAGGGCGAATTTCGTCCCGCCCCGTCCATGGCGACATTGTTCGGCTGCGTCGAGAAGACGATCAAAGACCCAACGCCCATCGCATCGACCTTGCCGAGACCGCGCGAAGTGGCGCCACGTCCGCTATGGGCCAGCTTGTCGACGAAAGGATTGTTGCGGCAGGCGTCAAGAATGATGATGTTGGCGCGGCCAGGGCCTTCCATCTCTTGTTGAATGTCGGTGAGATTGATCGTGTTGAAGCGCACGTCCGCTTCGCTCTCGATTTTGGCGTCGACGGGGAGAAGATAGTTCTCGCCGCCCATTTGCAGGCCATGACCAGCATAGAAGAACAAGGCGACCTCGGCGCTGTGAATGCGGTCGGCGAATTGCCGGACCGCGTCGGCCATGGCGTTTCGGGTCGCGTCATGCGTTTCGATGACTTCGAAACCAATCCCCCGCAGCCGTTGCGCAAGGTCGTCCGCGTCATTGGCCGGATTGGCGAGAACCGGCGCGGCTTCATATTTGGCGTTGCCGATCACCAGCGCCAATCGGACGCCCGCCGCGGCGGGGCTGGCGAGGAAGCCGATAGCGGCCGCAAAGAAAAGCGCGAAAAAGGGCGGACGGAATATCGAGCGCGTCATGACGTAACCGCCTTTTGGGAACGCGGGCGCGAATAAGCGCGAAACCTCTTATTTGTTCGGACTATAGCGGACCAGGAGCAAATCACGAGGGGCTGAACGGGCTGGGGCTTTTTGCATCGTCTGTTGAAAACAGGCGGCCGCCGTCATCAAGGACTCTTGCGCGAGATTCAACGAGTAGTGTAATTTTCTCCTCGTCGGCTACGAGATGTCGTGGGGCCGACTTTCTTGAGAGCGTGAAGTGCGGGGCGTTCGTCGGCGCGACCGAGCGAGCGAGGGCGCCGGATTCCGTCTAACGCGTCGGCGCGGCATCGACCGCGCAATCAGGGGATAAGCCGGCGGTTTTTCAGCCGGGGGAGATGAGGCCAAAATGTATTGGACAGATGAAAAGGTCGAGCTTTTGCGGAAGTTGTGGCTCGATGGAAAGAGCGCCAGCCAGATCGCGGCGGAGCTTGGCGATGGCGTGACACGCAACGCGGTGATCGGCAAGGTTCACCGTCTCGGGCTTTCGGGCAGGGTCAAGGCAAGCACGCCGGCGGCGCCACGCGTGCGGCAAAGGCCGGCCGGACCGCGCCCCTCGGCGCCGAGGCCGGCGCGAAGCGGCGGCTTCCATGGCAATGCGGCTTTGGCGATGGCGCGCGATCCGCTTCTCGAGGAAGAGCACGAAATCCGCGAGGATGTCGTTGTTCCGATGTCGCTTCGGGTGACGATCGTCGAACTCAAAGAGGCCATGTGCAAATGGCCGCTCGGCGATCCGACGACGCCGGAGTTCCGCTATTGCGGCATTCAGACACAGACGGAGGGCCCGTACTGCGTCCATCACGGACGGATGGCCTACCAACCGGCGCAAGACCGCCGGCGGGATCGTGAGCGCGAAAGGCGCGCGGCGGCGCGGATCATGTGACGGGCCTTCGCCCTCACATTTTCCCGAACGTCTCGTCGAAAGCGTAGCCGGCGCCGCGCACGGTGCGGATCGGATCGCGCTCCTTGCCGCGCGACAGCGCTTTGCGCAGGCGGCCGACATGAACGTCGACCGTGCGTTCGTCGATCTCGGCGGAAAGACCCCAGACGCCGTCGAGCAATTGGGCGCGCGAAAAGACCCGGCCAGGTTTTTCGAGCAAATATTCGAGCAGCCGAAATTCCGTCGGGCCCAGATGCACGTCGCGGGCGCCGCGCCTGACCCGCTTCGTTTCGCGATCGAGATCGAGATCGCCGGCCGATAGTTTCTCCGCGATGCGTTCCGGCCGGCTGCGGCGGAGCAGCGCGCGGACCCGCGCCATCAATTCAGGCACCGAGAACGGCTTGACGACATAATCGTCCGCGCCGACCGAGAGCCCGCGTACGCGCTCGCCCTCTTCGCCGCGCGCGGTCAGCATGATGACCGGCAGCGTTCGGTTGGTCTCGCGGGCGCGTAGACGGCGGCAGATCTCGAGCCCTGAGACGCCCGGCAGCATCCAGTCGAGGATCAGGAGGTCCGGCGGATTTTCCGCAAGGCGAAGTTCCGCTTCGTCGCCGCGTTCGACGCATTCCGGGACATAGCCTTCGGCTTCCAGATTATACGCCAGCAACAAGGCCAGATCGGACTCGTCCTCGACCACAAGAATCCGTGGCGACGTCATTGTCGCCACGCGCCCGATATCCCTGCGTTCTTCTTTCGTCGTTGATATCATTGCTCAACGGCCCCGAGTTGGGCGGGCGCCGGGTCCGGACGTCCCTTCGGACGTTCGGGCGGAAGCGTGCCGCCGGTAACCAGATAGTAGACCGTCTCGGCGATATTGGTGGCGTGGTCGCCGATCCGTTCGATATTCTTCGAGCAGAACAAAAGATGCGCACAGAATGAGATGTTGCGCGGATCCTCCATCATATGGGTCAGGAGATCGCGAAAGACCGAGTCTTCGAGCGCATCGAGTTCGGCGTCGCGCGTCCAGACGGCCTGCGCCCGTTCGGCGTCGCGCAGCGCATAAGCGTCGAGCACGTCCTTCATCTGCTCGGTCGCGAGGTCGTTCATATGTTTGAGGCCGATCGAGGCGCGCGGAACGCGCGATTCCGGTCCGATTTTCACCGCGCGCTTGGCGATATTCTTGGCGAGGTCGCCGACCCGTTCGAGATCGCCGGCGACGCGGATCGCGCCAATGATTTCGCGCAAATCCACCGCCATCGGCTGGCGGCGGGCGATGGTCAGGATCGCCTGTTCCTCGATCTCGCGCTGCAAGTTGTCGAGACGCGGATCGGTCGCGATCACCTGCTGGGCGAGTTCCGAATTGACGGCGCCCAGCGCGTCCATCGCGTCGACGACCATCTTCTCGGCGATACCGCCCATTTCGGCGATGCGCCGGCCGAGAGCGTCGAGTTCTTTGTCGTAGGCGCGGACAATGTGTTCGCTCATTTGTTTTCGTCCCTCAGCCGAAGCGGCCGGTGATATAGTCCTGCGTGCGCTTTTCGCGCGGCGTGGTGAAGACTTTGCTCGTATCGTCGAATTCGATGAGGTCGCCGAGATACATGAAGGCGGTATATTCGGAGACGCGGGCCGCCTGCTGCATCGAATGGGTGACGATGACGATCGTATAATCGTTGGTCAGTTCGTCGATCAGCTCTTCAATTTTGGACGTCGAGATCGGATCGAGCGCCGAACAAGGTTCGTCGAAGAGAATGACTTCCGGCCTTATCGCGACGGTGCGGGCGATGCAGAGACGTTGCTGCTGCCCGCCGGAGAGCGACAGGCCGCTCGCCGTGAGCTTGTCCTTCACTTCTTCCCAGAGGGCCGAGCGGCGCAGCGAGGATTCGACGCGTCCGTCCATCTCGGACTTCGGCAATTTCTCGTAGAGCTTGATGCCGAAGGCGATATTGTCATAGATCGACATCGGGAACGGCGTCGGCTTTTGGAAAACCATGCCGACTCGCGCCCGCAAAAGATTGAGGTCGAGCGAAGGGTCGAGAACATTCTCGCCGTCGAGCAGCACTTCGCCTTCGGCGCGCTGGTTGGGATAGAGATCGTACATCCGGTTGAAGATGCGCAGCAGCGTCGACTTGCCGCAGCCGGATGGACCGATCAGGGCCGTGACCTTGTTCTTGTAGAGCGGCAGATTGATGCCTTTGAGGGCCAGGGACGAGCCATAGTAGAATTTGAGGTTCTTGACGGAAATTTTCTGCTGCAGCCCTTCTCGGGAGACGGGGCTGGCGACGGCCGTTACGGCGGTCTCGATATTGGTCATTGTTGCTTCCTTTGCGCGGTGAGCGAACGCGCCGTAATCGATAGGGTCAGCACCGCCAGCGTTATGATAAGCGCTCCGGTCCAGGCCAATTGCTGCCAATTGGCGTAGCCCTTGCCCGCGAAATTGTTGATGACGACCGGCAGGTTGGCCATCTGCTGCGTGAGATCGAGGCTGAAGAATTGGTTCGATTGCACGGTGAAGAGCAGAGGCGCCGTCTCGCCGCTCGCCCGCGCGACGCCGAGCAGGACGCCGGTGATGAGACCGGCGCGCGCCGCCTTGTAGGCGACTTTCATGACGACATGAGACCGTGGCAGTCCCATCGCTGAGGCCGCCTCGCGCAACGAATTCGGGACCAGCAGCAACATGTCTTCCGTCGTTCGCACGACGACCGGAATGACGATGACGGCGAGCGCCAGAGCGCCGGCGATGGCCGAATAACCGACGATGCGATGTTCGACGCCCTCGGTGATCAGCGCCGCATAGATGAAGAGACCAATGACGATCGAGGGCGCGCTGAGCAGGATGTCGTTGACGAAGCGTATATAGAAGGTGACGCGGGAATAGCGGCCGTATTCGGCCATATATGTGCCGGCGAGAATGCCGATTGGCGTTCCAATGCCGACGCCCAGCCCCGTCATGATCAGCGATCCGACTATAGCGTTCCGCAAGCCGCCGCCGTCCGTGTTCGGACCCGGCGTATCTTGGGTGAACACATTGAGGTTCAAGCCGGCGAAGCCGTTCCAGAACAAAGTGATGAGGATCAGCGCGAGCCAGAGCAGGCCGAATAGCGCCGAGGCCCAGCAGAGGCCCCGCATGATCTGGTCGGTGAGGCGACGAGCTTGATAGGAGCGCATTGCTTAAGCTCCCGCCTTACGTTCGAGACGAAGGAGCATAATCCTTGCGATGGCGAGGACGATGAAGGTGATGACGAAGAGGAGAAGGCCAAGCTCCAGCAAGGCCGCGCGGTAGACGCCGTCGGACTCCTGAAATTCGTTGGCGATCGTCGCCGAGATCGTTGTCGCCGGCTCAAAGATCGAGCCGGCGATCGTATGCGCATTGCCGATCACAAAGGTGACGGCCATCGTCTCGCCGAGCGCGCGGCCAAGGCCCAACATCACGCCGCCGACCACGCCGACGCGCGTATATGGCAGGACGATGCTGCGCGCGACCTCCCAGGTCATGCAGCCGACGCCGAACGCCGCCTCGCGAAGAACCTGCGGAACCGTCAGGAAGACGTCGCGGGAAATCGCCGTGACGAAGGGCAGGACCATGATCGCCAGGATCAGCGACGCGGTGAGCAGCGTCTGGCCGAAGATCGGCGTCAAGGTGAAGAAGCCCCAGATGCCGTAGATGATCGAGGGAATGCCGGCGAGCAATTCGATGGCGATGCCGATCGGCCGGCGCAGCGGCATCGGACAGAGTTCGGTGAGGAAAATCGCAATGCCGAGGCTGACGGGAACAGCAATGAGCATGGCGATCAGCGAGGTCATCACCGTGCCATAGATAGGCGAAAGCGCGCCGAAGATTTCTTTGTTCACGCTCCAGCGTTCGCTGTAGAGGAAGCCGAAGCCGAATTTCTCTATCGCGGGCAGGGCGCCGACGATCAGCGAGACGATGATCGATCCCAGTAGGATCAGGACAAATAGGGCTGCGGCGAATGTGATGTTGTGAAACGTCCTGTCCGCGAAGCGGAAGGAATTGATGGCGCTGAGCCGCTGCTCTTCGATCGATAAACTTTTGCCGGTAGCGGCATTGAGCGTCACATCAGCCATCGAATGTCCAGAGTTGTAGAAAGCGTCCACGGCCAGACCAGGGGCCCGCCGTGGACGAGATGTTCGCCCGCGACTTACTTCGTCTTGATCTGGCTGGCCCAGGTCGCCTTAATCTGGGTCACGACGGCGGCGGGCATCGGGATATAGTCGAGATCTTCTGCGATCTTGCCGCCGCTGGCGAAGGCCCAATCGAAGAACTTCAGCGCTTCCGCCGAAGCCGCCTTATCGACCGGCTCCTTGTACATCAGGATGAAGGTGGCGGCGGTGAGCGGCCAGGATTCAGCGCCAGGTTCGTCCGTCAACACTTCGTAATAGCCGTTCGCCTCCGACCACTTGGCGTTGGAGGCGGCGGACTGGAAGGCGGCGACGGTCGGCTCGACCTTCTTGCCGTCCTTGTTGACCATATCGGTGTAGATCAGCTTCTGCTGCTTGGCGTAGGCGTATTCGACATAGCCGATCGCGCCCTTGGTTTGGCCGACCGTACCGGAGACGCCGTCATTGCCCTTGGCGCCGACGCCTGTCGGCCATTCCGGGCTTTGGCTCGCGCCGACTTTGTCGTGCCATTCCGGCGAGACTTTATCGAGGTAGTTGGTGAAGTTGAACGAAGTGCCCGAGCCGTCGGCGCGATGCACGACCTTGATCGGGGCGGAGGGAAGCTTGGCGTCGGGATTGAGCTTCTTCAGCGCCGCATCGTCCCAGCTCGTGATCTTGCCGAGATAGATGTCAGCGAGGGTCTGGCCGTCGATGACGAGATCGCCGGACTTGACGCCGTCGATGTTGACCACCGCGACGATGCCGCCCATCACCATCGGCCATTGTACGAGGCCGGACTTGGCCTGTATTTCGGCCGTCTGCGGGATATCGGAAGCGCCGAACGTGACGGTTTTGGCTTGGATCGCCTTGATGCCGCCGCCGGAGCCGATCGCCTGATAGTTCAGGCCATTGCCGGTGTCTTTCTTGTAGGTCTCCGCCCATTTGGCGTAGAGCGGAAAAGGAAAAGTAGCCCCAGCTCCGGAAATATCGGCGGCGTTCGCGCCGACGACGCTGGCGAGGAAAATCGCCGCGCCGCTCAATGATCGAAGAAACATGCGTGCCTCTCTGGCTCGGTTTCGGGTGCGGAGACCGAAGCCGCCCGACGGCTCCTCCGATCTTCGGACCTGTGTTCTAGGGAGCCAACGCCCTTTATCTATGACAAAGCGAAGAAGTTTTTATGACAATATAAGATATTGATATATCAAGATTTATTACTTACGTCACTTGCGTGTAATGGGACCGTGGCGACGAAAGTCGAGCCCCGGCCGAGGTCGCTGGCGATTGTCAGCCGGCCGCGATGGCGCGCAATGATGTGTTTGACGATGGCGAGGCCGAGGCCGGTGCCGCCTTTCGAGCGACTCTGGCCGGCGTCGATGCGATAGAAGCGCTCGGTCAGGCGCGGCAGATGTTCCGGCGCAATGCCGGGGCCGTCGTCGCGCACCGCCAAGAGCCCTTCGCGATTGAGGCGCGTGACGCGTATCTCGACGCGGCCGTGCGCCGATTCATTCTCCGGCGTCGGCGAGGGCGCGCCGTATTTGATGGCGTTTTCGACGAGATTTTCGGCGACCCGCACCAATTCGTCGCGGTCGCCCATGACGACCACCGGCCGGTTCGCCTGTACGTCGAGGTCGACGGCCATTTCTTCGGCGAGCGGCGCCAAAGTATCGGCGACGTGACGAGCGATCAGCGCGAGATCGACGGGCGTCTCCGGCCGCACATGCTGGTTTTGCTCGATGCGCGAGAGGGAGAGAAGGTCGTCGACCAAGCGCGCCATGCGTCGGCCCTGTTCGCGCATGATGCCCAGGAACTTCTGTCGGGCCTTGGCGTCGTCGCGCGCCGGCCCTTGCAGCGTCTCGACAAAGCCGAGCAGGGAGGCCAGGGGCGTGCGCAATTCATGGCTGGCGTTGGCGATGAAGTCGACCCGCATGCGTTCGACTTTGCGCGATTCCGTCAGGTCGCGCAGCGTAATCAGGGCGGCCCCGATCTCGCCGTCCCGCGCCGTCAGAGGCGCGATATGGACATCGAACAGACGCTCGACGGGAACGCGCTCGCTCCAGGCCACCGTCTCGGTCCGTCCTTGCGAGAGAACCCGCCGGAGGCCGTCGAGCACGTCCGGCGCGCGCAGGGCCAGCACCAGCGGCTCGCCGAGCTTCGCCGCGGTCAAAACGATCTGAGCCGGCGCATTGGCCGCGACAAGCCTCATATCCGCCCCGACGATCACCGTCGGCTCGGGCATGGCCTCGATCAGATCGGCGCAGAATTGCGACCTGATGTCGGTCTCGAGATCGGCAAGGGCTATGTCGCTCATCACAGGCGTCGTCGCTTCAACCGTCCTGAAAGCGGTCCAGCGGCGGCGAATTGTCAAGTAGGAGCGGATAGGGCTGGGGACAACACCCCTTCTCCCGCCTGCGAAAGAAGGTGGCCGCGAAGCGGCCGGACGAGGGTAAGCCGCGTACCTCGAGAGCCCCACGTCCCAACCTTCTCCCCAAGCGGGAGGGGGGCCTTAAACCTTCATCTGCGCGCCGAGCTCGACGACGCGGTCGGACGGGATGTGGAAAAAGTCCGGCGCGTTGGTCGCCTGTTTCGCCAGGGCGATGAAGAGGCGGTCCTGCCAGCGCGGCATGTCGGAATTGTTCGCGGCCTTCAGCGTACGTCGCCCGACGAAGAAGGAGGTCGTCATAATGTCGAATTTCCATCCGGCCTTGCGCATCATCGCCAGCGCTTGGGGAATGCGCGGCGACTCCATATAGCCGAAATGCAAGGTCACGCCGAGAAAGTCGGGCGACATGGTCGTCACTTCGAAACGGCCGCCGGTCTGGATGCGCGGCGTGGTCTCCGTTTTGACGCACATGATTACGACGCGCTCATGCACGACTTTATTGTGCTTGAGATTGTGCATGAAGGAAGAAGGCGCGACGCTTGGATCGCTGGTCAGGAAAATCGCCGTTCCCGGCACGCGCACCGGTTTCGATTTCGCCAGCATTTTGATCAGATCCGTCATCGGGATCGAGTCGCGATGCGTTTTGTTCGCAAGGATGGCGCTGCCGCGCGCCCAGGTCCACATGACGAGGACCATGGTTCCACCGAGCAGCAGCGGGATCCAACCGCCGTCGAGCACCTTGTAGAGATTGGCGACGAAGAACGAGACGTCGATCGCAAGGAACCCGCAGACGACGAGAAGCGAGCTCCACAGCGGCCAGCGCCAGAGCCGCCAGACCACGAAGAAAGCGAGCGATGTCGTCGCCACCATCGTGCCGGAGACGGCGATGCCATAGGCGTTGGCGAGCGCATCGGAGGAACGGAAGAGAACGACAAGCGCAAGAACGCCGAGCAGCAAGAGGCGGTTGACGCGCGGAATATAGATTTGGCCTTCTTGGACGTCGGACGTGTGCACGATCTCGAGGCGCGGCAGCAAGCCGAGCTGAATCGCCTGACGGGCCAGCGAATAGGCGCCCGTGATCACCGCTTGGCTCGCGATCACCGTCGCGACGGTCGAGAGAATGACCAACGGCATCAACAGCCAAGGCGGCGCCATCAGATAGTAGGGATTTTCGACGGCGCTCGGGTCGGCGATGAGATGAGCGCCCTGACCGAGATAATTCAGCGCCAAGGCCGGCAAGACCAGGCAGCCCCAGGCCATTTGGATCGGCGAACGGCCGAAATGGCCCATGTCGGCATAGAGCGCCTCGGCGCCCGTCACCGCCAGGAACACGCTGCCAAGGACGATGAAGCCCGCCGCGCCATTGTGAAAAAGATAGACGACGCCGCGGATCGGGTTGAGCGCGTGCAAAATCTGCCAGGCTTCCGGGATATG
>JASLHV010000525.1 GCA_030153205.1 Roseiarcus sp.
GGCGAACCATCGATTGGAACGTCCCGCGTGATTTCGACCCACCAGATCGCTCCCTTCAGGAGCACAGTCCAGGGAAAAGGGCGACACGGCATCGGGAAGTACGATAGTCAGTGAACAGAGCCTGTCGACAGTAAGACGAAGGCCGGGAAGAAAAACCGTTCCATTCTAACATAATCGTTCATTATCCCCTATTTAAGCGAATATTATGGACGGCGCTGCGAGCCACCTGGCACACCCGCCTTCACCTCTATGCGCGCCGGCTGCGGACGCTACTGACCGTTCATCTGCTCGCGGCCTGGGCGAACGCTTCTGAGTTCGTTTTAGCGAGGCATGTCAAAGTATATGCCCATGGGAATTCTCATAATCGCGTGCGGAGTTTGTCTTGAATCATTCGGGCAGTCCCAGCCGCGCCAAGAAAGCCTCGAACAGGGCGCGGTGCTCCGGTTTGCGATAACGGAGAAAGAGATCACGGAGCTGGGCCGACCGAACGGTCGGAAAGGACTGCAAGAGGCGTTGGCGCAAGGCTGCTGCCTCCGAAGCTTTTCCTTTAATGATCGCCACGTCTAGAGCTGCAATCAACGCGGTCAGGTTTGAGGGATCGATCGCCAGCAACCGGTTTGCCCATTCGAGCCGTTCATCGTCTCGTCCGGTCACAAAGCAAATCACTATGAAGCCGGGCAGGATCTGAAGCTGGTCGCGCTTCGAGATCGGGTTCAATCTCAGCGATCGCTCGAACGCTTCCCGCGCCCCCTCGGGATTTCCTAACCACGTTCTTACCCACCCTAAGACCATCCACCCGTCGGACGAGTTCGGATTTACGCTGATTGCGCGTTCGCCGATCGCTCCAGCCCGCTCCAATGCGTCATCCATGAACGCGAGAAAGAATGCGGCTATGGCGAGCACTCTCGCGTCCTCAGGAGCCAACTCCATTGCTCGGAAAACGGAGCTTCGGCCGAAGGCCACCGCCGCCTCATCGAGCGGCTGTCCAAATGCAAATCGGCGCGTGATCACGTCGGCTGCAAGCATGGCGTGCGCGGCGGCAAAATCGCGATCGAGAGCAAGCGCGGCGCGAAATTCTCCGGCCGCGGCGTCAATTGACGCGAACGTAAATTCGGCGGCCAAAGAAACGCCGCGCAAGTAATGGTCGTAGGCGGTCCAGTTGCTGGGCGGCTTCCGTCTTACCTTTGCGATTTCAGCTTCGATAAGCTTCGGCTCGATAGAGTTGACCACGGTAGCCGCGATCGCATCCTGCAACGTAAAGACGTCATCGACGCCGCCGTCGAAGTTCTCCGCCCAAATCGCAGCTCCGGTGCCCGCGTCGATCAGACGCGTGGAAAAACGCAAGCGCTGGCCGGATATGCGAACGCCGCCTCCGAGCAGATATCTAACGCCAAGCATTTCGCCGATCCGCCCACTTTCGATCGTACGATCTCGGATAGCAAAGCTCGAATTTCGGTCGATAACAGTGAAGGGCTTAAAGCGTGAAAGCGCGGCGATAATGTCATCGACTATGCCCTCGGCCAGATAACGCGCTTCCTCACCGCCTGAAACTTCGAAAGGCAGGACCGCGATTGACAATCTATCGACTGGCTCCGGATGGAGCCCGGAAACGACGGCGGCGGACCCCTGCGCCGCCGACGCCGAAGGCTTTCCAACGTCTATTGAATAGACGCGAATTGGTTCGGCGATGTTTTTCAGGTTGACTGTGCCCAGATCGGTAACGGCGACCTCGAGCCGCGAGCGCACTTGGCGATACGCGTCTTCCGAAAGACAGATTGATCCCGGCTGGGCGACGCCCTCAAGACGTGCGGCAATATTAACGCCATTGCCCATCAAATCGCCGTCGCTCTCCTCAACCACGTCGCCCAAATGAATGCCAATACGAAAGTCGATGCGCAGGTCGCCGCGTGCGCTGACGTTACGCTCGATCATCGCCTTCTGGATCGTAATCGCGCATCGCACCGCCTCAACGACGCTTCGGAACTCGACGAGAACTCCATCGCCGGTGCGCTTGAACACATGTCCGTTCTGGCTGGCGACGGCGGGATCGATGAGTTCCGAGCGCAATGTCCGCAATCGCGCGAGCGTGCCATCCTCGTCTGCGCCAGCCATCCGGCTGAAGCCAACGACGTCGGCAGCCAGGATCGCGGCGATCTTGCGGGTCTCGGCCATTATACCCCTCACGCACAAGGCGCATTAACACAAAGGCCGACCCGTCCAGTGGCCGCTATGGGCCGAGCTATGCCGTCCGACCCGCGATCGGCCAACTTCCGCTATTCGCAGCGGATTGCCCAAAGCAGCCGTTCCGCTCTCGGCCAATTACGGTCGCACGCCGCCAAAAAGCGCGCATTACAATTCTCTTCCGAAGAACAACTTAGAACGATCCGTCTCATGTACCATCTGTCGCGTTGCTCATAGTGGACAGTAGTAAATCAACACCGACTGTCGTACCCACGGAACCGTCACGCCAAGCGTGCGCTTAGAGATCGAGCGCAGCCTGAAGGTTTTCGACACCTACGACCTTTATCTGCCCCGCGACCGACAATCCGTCCTTGCCCGCCCGAAAGTGCTCCCGACTTATAGCGGTCCGCTTTCAACGCGTAACCCGGCCGACCGTCCAAAGGGACGCAACTCTTCCGTATTTTGTCTGATCGCTGTAGACCGATTTCAACAAATCAATAGTCCATGCCACTCATGCCTCCGCCGGGCATGGCTGGGGGTTCTTTCTTCTTGGGCGTCTCGGCGACCATGGCCTCGGTCGTGATCATCAGGCCGGCGACCGATGCGGCGTCCTGCAGAGCGACCCTCACGACCTTCGCCGGATCGACGATCCCGGCGCCGAGCATATCGACATATTGTTCGCTTTGGGCGTTGAAGCCGTAAGCCTGCGATTTGTTCTCAAGGACCTTCCCGACGACGATCGAACCCTCCACCCCGGCGTTTTCGGCGATCTGTCGGATTGGCGCTTCGAGCGCTTTCAGAACGATGTTGATTCCGGCCTGGACGTCGGCGGTCTCATCGGTGAGTTTGCCGATTGCGGCCTTTGCACGCAAAAGGGCGACGCCGCCGCCCGGAACAATGCCTTCCTCAATCGCCGCTTTCGTCGCGTGAATGGCGTCGTCCACGCGGTCCTTCCTTTCCTTGACTTCGACCTCGGTCGAGCCGCCGACACGGATCACCGCGACGCCGCCCGCGAGCTTTGCGAGGCGTTCTTGTAGTTTCTCCCGGTCATAGTCGGAGGTCGTCTCTTCGATCTGCGCCTTGATCTGCGCGATGCGGCCCTCGATATCACTCTTTTTGCCAGCGCCGCTGATGATGGTGGTGTTCTCCTTATCGATGCGAACGCGTTTGGCGCGCCCGAGCATTTGCAGATCGACGTTCTCGAGCTTGACGCCCAGTTCCTCGGCGATCATCTGCCCGCTGGTGAGGATCGAAATGTCCTCAAGCATCGCCTTGCGGCGATCGCCAAAACCCGGAGCCTTGACCGCCACGACCTTCAGACCACCGCGCAGCTTGTTGACGACCAGCGTCGCCAACGCCTCACCCTCGATATCTTCAGCGATGATCAACAACGGTTTGCCGGACTGAACGACCGCTTCGAGGATCGGCAGCAAAGGCTGAAGGGAGGAGAGCTTCTTCTCGTGGATGAGGATATAGACGTCCTCGAGTTCGGCGATCATCTTCTCAGCGTTGGTGATGAAATAGGGCGACAGATAACCTCGGTCGAACTGCATGCCCTCGACGACGTCGAGTTCCGTCTCCGCGGTTTTGGCCTCTTCGACCGTGATGACGCCCTCGTTGCCGACCTTCTGCATGGCCTTGGCGATCATGTCGCCAATCGACTTGTCGCCGTTGGCCGAGATCGTGCCAACCTGGGCGATCTCTGCTGACGACTGTACCTTCTTGGCGCGGCGAGCGATGTCTTTGACAACGGCCGTCGCCGCGATTTCAATGCCGCGCCGGAGATCCATCGGGTTCATTCCGGCGGCGACGAGCTTGAGGCCTTCCTTCATAATCGCGGAGGCCAGGACTGTCGCAGTTGTCGTTCCATCGCCGGCGATATCGCTGGTTTTCGAAGCGACCTCCCGGACCATTTGCGCGCCCATATTCTCGAACTTGTCCTCGAGTTCGATCTCCTTGGCGACGGTGACGCCGTCCTTGGTGATGCGCGGCGCGCCAAAGGATTTGTCGAGCACGACGTTGCGACCCTTAGGGCCCAACGTGACCTTCACTGCGTTGGCCAGAATATCGACACCACGCAGCATTCGCTCGCGGGCGTCCGAGGAGAAGCGTACATCTTTGGCGGGCATGGCGTTAGATCCGTCGTTTGAGGAGATGGCCGTAGGCGATTAGGCCGCTTTTTTCTTATTCACGGTTGCGCCTTCGATCACGCCCATAACGTCGGCTTCTTTCGTGATCAGAAGGTCGTCCCAATCGGTCCTGACCTCTGTGCCAGACCATTTGCCGAACAATACCCGGTCGCCTGTTTTAACATCGAGTGGGACGAGTTTGCCGCTTTCATCACGAGCTCCCGGGCCTACGGCGATGACCTCGCCTTCCTGCGGCTTTTCCTTGGCGGTGTCGGGAATGATGACGCCGCCCTTCGTCCTATCCTCACCTTCGATCCGGCGGACGACGACGCGGTCGTGCAATGGACGGAATTTCATGTTTTCGCTCCCTGCAAACTTATTTAACGGCCTCGCGGTGCAGCTCTTGGTCGGCCGCCTGCGTTGCTACTATTAGCATTCCTTGCAATAGAGCGCGAATTTTGAGGACGCCTCGCCACCCGCCATCGTCGCCGGATTGCGGACTTTTCGAATCATTTCAGGAACTTCCGCCACGGATGGGTGGCAAAGCTACGGAATCGGTAGTAGCGTCTATCCGCGCAGGTTCATTTCTACTTGGGCGAGGCCCGAGGAAGCCGACCGTGGCTCGGATATTGGTCATTGATGATGATGACGCGGTCCGTGTCGCCATAAGGACGATACTCGATTTCGAGGGTCACTACGCCGTCCTCGCCCGCGACGGTCGCCAAGGCCTCGAAGCGCTGGACGAGGGAATGTTTGACCTTCTGATCGTCGACATCTTCATGCCGGGCATGGATGGCTTCGAGACCATTCGATTTGTTCGTCAGCAAAAGCCTGGGATCCCAATTATCGTTATATCGGGCGCTTCATCCCACTCGTTTTCTCCAACGTCGCCCGATTTCCTTGGTATGGCCACCAAACTCGGCGCCGTCCGCAGCTTAAGGAAGCCGTTCAAGCACCGAGAGCTGAAGGCCTTAATAGAAGAGTGCATCGGCGGGTCAAATCGCAATCCTACCTGATCTCTCAGAACGAGAGGGTGGCGTAGAGTTGTCTCAAGCGGCCTGCGACAGCATTCCTTCAAAGACGTTTGTGAACTCATAGTTCTTCTCACATCAAGGGCGTGGAGCTTCGCTACCGTGAAATTGTCGACCCGCCTGACGCTGGTGATGGTAACCCTCGTGCTGCTGACCATCGCGGCGTTTGGGTTGGCGACCTATCGCAATGTCGAACTGGCGGTCGTTCCTCAAACGCTGGACCGCGTCGAGGCGCATACGCGGCTTCTTGCCGCCAAGTTAGAAGCGTTTGCTCAAAGCGCCCGCGCGGACGTGCTCAGCCTTCGATCGGCCGCCGCACTGGACGGAATCGTCAGAGCCCATTTTGCCGGGGGTATTGATCCGGCGGATGGCGTTACGGAGGATACCTGGAAGCAGCGCATGGCCGCCCTATATCGCGGCGAAATGGCCGCTAAGCCGGGCTTTAGTCAGTTGCGTTTCATTGGGGTCGAAAACGGCGGCCGCGAGCTCGTCCGCGTGGATCGCATGGGCGCCAACGGCGAGATTCGTATCGTTCGCGATACGGACCTGCAGGAAAAGGCTGATAGAGAGTATTTCAAGGGAGCTATCGCCCTCTCGGTTGGCGAGGTCTACGTCTCAGACGTCGATCTTAACAAGGAACGAGGCTCAATTGAGACGCCCCATGTTCCCACTTTGCGATTGGCGACGCCAATTCAGGGTCCCGATGCCAAGCCATTCGGAATTGTTGTCATTAATCTCGATCTGAGGCCTATCTTCGACGAGATTCGCTCGACCGCAGGCCCTGATCGGCAGATCTATGTGGTGAACGAACGAGGCGATTACCTCTTTCACCCCGACGCGAGCCGCGAGTTCGGCTTTGAGCTGGGCGCCCCGAATCGTTGGCAGGCCGACCTTCCCGGCTTTGCAGCCGTTCTTCACGGCAGTGAGTTCGGAACAGAGCTGACGAGCGATACTCTCGGCGAGCCCAAGGGCGCAGCTATAGCCTCGGCGCGATTGGCTTCCGGTCCTCGGGTCGCGGTGCTTGAAACAGTTCCAGCCGCAACGATCCTTGCTCCGGCGGCCTCAATCCAACGGTCGAGTGTCATCGTTGGACTCGCTGCCGTTATAGGCGCTTCTCTTCTCGCAGCGGGTTTGGCTCGGTCGTTCAGCAAGCCTCTCGTGCAGATGACCAGAGCTATTGAAGGCTTCCCGGCCGTCGGTCCGGTAGAAGCGCCGATCCATCGAAAAGACGAAATAGGCGTACTCGCGCGCGCGTTCGTGCGCGCCGCAGGCGAGGTGAGGCAAAAAACGGGTGCTCTCGAAGAAGAGGTCACGCGGCATCGCGATACCGAGGCTGCGCTTCTCCGCCACGCGGACCGCGAACGTCTGTTCAGCGCCGCCGTGGAATCGTCCGAAGATACGATCGTGACGAAGACGCTGGACGGCGTGATTACTGGCTGGAATCCCGCGGCCGAGCGTCTATTTGGTTTTAGCGCATCTGAAGTTATAGGCCGGAGCATCGATATCATTGTTCCTGACGATCGACGCACAGAAGTCCGGGATATCCTTCGAAAAATAAGACAAGGAGAAAAAATTCAGCACTACGAAACGGTGCGCGTGAACAAAGATCGCAAGAGAATCGAAGTGTCGCTCAGTGTCTCGCCGGTCAAATCTCCGTCGGGAGCCATCATAGGCGCATGCAAGATCGCGCGCGACGTGAGTGAGAAGAAGCTTGCGGAGCAGGTCCTCAACCAAGAAGTTGCAGAGCGGCGACGCATCGCCGACGTTCTGGACAATACAATTACCAGCATGGTGGACGCCGTTCTCGTCGCCGATGAACGGGGGAGGATTCTACTGTCGAATCCTGCCGCAGATAGGCTGATGGTTCCCGCAGTCGGCCTTGCCCCAGAGGATTGGTCGCAAGTTCTTGATACCTTTATGCTGGATGGGACTACGGACCTCCCGTTCGAGCAAAGACCACTGACGCGCGCCATCCGCGGGGAGGTTGTCCAGAACTATGAATTGATCGTGCGACGCGGAAGCGATGGGAGAGTGTTTTCATTGATCGCCAATGGTGGACCGATCAGGGACAACGCTCAACAACTCAAAGGCGCGGTTATGGTCTATCGCGATATAACCGAGGCGAAGGAGACGGAAAGGCAGCTTCGTCAGGCCCAAAA
>JASLHV010000069.1 GCA_030153205.1 Roseiarcus sp.
GCGTCAGGGACTTCGCCGCGGCGCATCCGGACTTGCCGGTTTATACCTATCCCGCCGACCACGGCTTCAACTGCGACGAACGCGCAAGCTATGACGCCCCGTCAGCCGCGCTCGCCCGGACGCGTACGCTCGATTTCCTCGCCAAGACGATTGGCTGACAAGCCGCGATCAGATCGCTTCGTCTTCATCGATCGCCTTGCCGGTATGGTCCTTCATCATTGCTGTGGCGGCGAGCGTGACGATGGCGCAGCCAAGAATGAAACCCGCGATGGCCATCGAGGAATTGTACCGCCCATAGAGCCAGATGGCGATGATTGGCGCGGGACCGCCTGCAACGATTGACGCCAATTGATAGCCGAGCGATGCGCCGCTATAGCGCAGGCGTGGCGGGAAATTTTCGGCGATCAAGGCCGCTTGCGGCCCGTAGAGCATGTCATGCGGTATGAGCGAAGCGGCAATGGCGATAAAGACGAGCGTATAGGAGCCGGTATCAAGTAGGAAAAAATAGACGAAGCCGAAGACGCCGGTGACGACGGCCCCGGTCATATACATCCGCTTGCGGCCGATACGATCGGACAACGCGCCGAATAATGGGATCGAGACAAAGGAGACGGCCGCTGCAGCCGTGATCGCCATGAAAATGAAGGAGCGATCGATCCCCAGCGCAGCCGTCGCATAGGCGATGACGAAAGCGGTGAAGATATAAAACGGCGCCTGTTCCGCCATTCGCGCGAAAGCGCTCAGCAGGATTTCCCGCCAACATTGGCGAAGAACCTCGAGGAGCGGCGCTCTTGCGGTCTTGTCCTCTTCCATCAACCGCGCAAAGACTGGCGTTTCCTCGACGCCAAGTCGAATCCACAAGCCGACGCCGACCAGCGCGATCGAGAGAATGAACGGCGCGCGCCAGCCCCAAATGAGGAATTGATCGCCGGTGAGCCGGCTGAAGAACCAAAAAGCGACGTTCGCGAGAAGGAGTCCGCAAGGAACGCCGAATTGCGGCCATGACGCCAGGAAGCCGCGGTTTGCAGTCGAACCCGCCCATTCCATCGATAGGAGCACGCCGCCGCCCCATTCGCCGCCGACGCCGATTCCTTGGATGAAGCGCAGGATCGTCAATAGCACGGCGCCCCAAACGCCAATGACGCTGTAATCCGGTACAAAAGCGACTAGGAATGTGGCGGTCCCCATCAGCAGCAACGTCGCAATGAGCGTCGACTTACGTCCAATGCGGTCGCCAAAATGACCGAAGATCGCCGCGCCAATGGGCCGTGAAAGGAAGCCGACGCCCCAGATGGCGAAGGACTTGAGCGCGCCGGTGAACGGATCGGATTCCGGAAAGAAAAGTTTGGCGAAAACTTCGCCGGTGACGACGCTGTAGAGAAAGAAGTCGTACCACTCAATCGAAGCGCCGATCGTGGCGGCGATGACGGCGCGGGTCAGGAAATTCCGATGTTCAGACGCGCTTAGCTCACGCGACGCGCTTTGCGCGCTCACCAATCAATCCCTCCCCCGCAGCGCCGTAGAGAAGGCGCCAGCTTATGTCGCTCGTCGAGCGGCCGCCAGTAAGAGGAAAAGGCTCAGCGGCGCGTCAAAAAACGCGCCGCCTTCAATCTCAATTGACCAATTTTGGACCGGCCGTCCGTGCGACTTCGCCTTCCTGCATGACGCCAAGGCGGCGCGCGACCTCCGTATAAGCCTCAACCAGCCCGCCCATATCGCGACGGAAACGATCCTTATCGAGCTTATCGTTCGACTTGATGTCCCATAAACGGCACGAATCCGGGCTGATCTCGTCGGCGACAACGATACGCATATTCTCGCCTTCCCAGAGTCTTCCGCATTCCATTTTGAAATCAACGAGACGGATGCCAACGCCCAGGAAGAGGCCGGACAGGAAGTCATTGACCCTGATCGCCAGCGCCATGATGTCGTCGATTTCCTGCGGCGCGGCCCAGCCGAAGGCGGTGATGTGCTCTTCGGACACCATCGGGTCATTCAACGCGTCATTCTTGTAGTAAAATTCAATGATAGACCGCGGCAACTGAGTTCCTTCTTCGATCCCGAGACGGGTCGCCAGGGATCCGGCCGCGACATTGCGCACAACGACCTCGAGCGGAATGATTTCAACCTCGCGGATGAGTTGCTCGCGCATATTCAGCCGACGGATAAAATGCGTCGGCACGCCGATGTCGTTAAGGTTTTGGAACAAATATTCCGAAATGCGATTATTCAGAACACCCTTTCCGTCTACCACCTCGTGTTTTTTGGCGTTAAAGGCGGTGGCGTCGTCCTTGAAATGTTGAATGAGCGTTCCTGGCTCCGGGCCCTCATAGAGGACCTTGGCCTTGCCTTCATAAATACGGCGACGGCGGTTCATGGGGATCAACCGTGGCTTGAGGAAATCCATTGGTCGGCCTTATCTCTGTTGGGCTTCGACGCGCCCCTAAAGGCGACCGCCGAAATATGGTGATTGGGGCCGCGAGAGCCAACATTTTCGTCGACTCATGAGGGCTGTAGTAGCCCGATTGGCACCCTAACTGATTGCAGGGCAGCGCACAACGCGGCTTGGGACTCGCGGCGGCAGGGCCTCGCCGAAAGTTCTATGCGCCCGAGAATCGACGCCGCGGGCGTTTTCGCCGATGATGACGGTCATGTGAAGGAAGCGCCGAACGGCCCCGAAACGGCCATGAGCGGCGATTTCACAATCGAGCGTCGCGCCCGGCTAAACCGCGCGCTGAAATAGGGGGAAACACATGGCGATGGCTGCGGCAGCGCCGTTGGACGCCAACCGTCCGATGACCGCCAACGAAAGAACGGTGATCTTCGCCTCGTCTCTTGGCACCGTTTTCGAATGGTATGATTTTTACCTCTACGGCTGGACCGCCGCTCAGATCGGCAAGGCCTTCTATTCGGCCTTTGACGCCAATACCCAATTCATCTTCGCCCTCCTGACCTTCTCGGCCGGCTTCCTGGTTCGCCCGCTCGGCGCGCTCGTATTTGGGCGGGTCGGCGACATGGTCGGGCGCAAATACACGTTCCTGATCACGATGACGATCATGGGCCTCTCGACCTTCCTCGTCGGCCTGACGCCCGATTATGCGGCGATCGGCTGGCTCGCGCCGGCGATCCTGATCGGCTTGCGCTGCCTCCAGGGCCTGGCGCTCGGTGGCGAATATGGCGGGGCGGCGACCTATGTCGCCGAACACGCGCCGCAGGGCCGGCGCGGCTATTACACCTCGTGGATTCAGACGACGGCGACAATCGGTCTATTCCTGTCGCTGATCATCGTCTTCGTGGTGCGCAACAGCGTGAGTCCGGCGACTTTCACCGACCCGTCCTTGGCTGGCGCCTGGCGCATTCCCTATCTCGTCTCGATCATTCTGCTAGCCGTCTCCGTCTGGATTCGCATGCAGCTCTCCGAATCGCCGGTCTTCCAGAAAATGAAGGCGGAAGGGACCGCGTCGAAGGCGCCGCTTTCGGAAGCTTTCGGCAACTGGACCAATGGCAAGATCGCGCTCATCGCCCTGTTCGGCCTGACCGCCGGCGAAGCGGTGATTTGGTACGGCGGTCAGTTCTATGCGCGCATCTTCCTGGTCTCGACCTTGAAGGTGCCAGCCAACACCGCCGACCTCGCCCTGATCATCGCCTTGGCGGTCGCGACAGCCGGCTTCGTCCTGTTCGGATGGCTGTCCGATCGAATCGGCCGCAAGCCGATTCTTCTCGCCGGCTTCTTGCTTGCCGCGGTGACCTATAACTACGCCTTTGGCCTCTTGACGCATGCCGCCAATCCGGCGCTCGAGACGGCGCTGGCCAGTGCGCCGGTGACGGTCACGGCTGATCCGAACGACTGCAACCTCCTGTTCGATCCGGTCGGCGGACGCGTGTTTAAGAACTCCTGTGACATCGCCCGCCAAGCGCTGATCGCCTCGTCGGTGAACTTCCGCATGGAGGATGCGCCGGCGGGAACCGTCGCGAAGGTCAAGGTGGGCGACAAAGAGTTCAATTCCTTCGCCGGCGCGGGTCTCGACGCGAAAGCCTTCGGCGACCAGAAGACGGCCTTCGCCAAATCGGTCACCGAGGCGGTGAAAGCGGCCGGCTATCCGACCGCCGGCGCCGACCCGGCGCAGATCAACATGCCGCTGATGATCGTCGTGCTGATCTATCTCGCCATTCTGGTGACCATGGTCTACGGACCGATCGCCGCGGCCCTGGTCGAATTGTTCCCAACCCGCATTCGCTACACCGGCATGTCGCTACCCTACCATATCGGCAATGGCTGGTTCGGCGGCTTCTTGCCGCCGGTCGCCGTCGCCTGGGTCGCTGCGACCGGGAATATCTATTCGGGTCTTTGGTACGTGATCATCATCGCAGCGATGAGCTTCATCGTCGGGCTGATTTTTGTACCTGAAACCAAGGATCGCGAGATCCATCATATCGACGGATAAGGTTCTATCGGGGAGGGGTGGCGCGTCCTTTTTCTCGCTTTGCGGGAAGAAGGGCGCGCTTTTATTTTGGGCCGCTCACCCGTCGAACTCCGCCACGGTCCGCGCGGCGCCCTTCGCAATAAGCCCGGTCAACGCGGCCGTCACGGCATCGCGAAAGCGCGGATCGGGCGGCAAGTCCGCGCCGAAGACTTCGGTAAGATTGAGATAGACCGCCACCAGCGTCGGCGCCTCCGAGACGCCGCGCGTCATTTCCTTGATGCGCGCCGCCAACGGATCGCGCACATCGATCGCGCCGCCCTTTTCGTCCATGCCCATGGCGTAGCGCATCCATGCGGCGACGCCGAGCGCCAGCCGCGTGAAAGGCGCTTTGGCTGCCAGCCGGGCGCGGATTGTATTGAGCAAACGCTGCGGCAATTTTTGCGATCCATCCATGGCGATCTGCCACGTACGATGACGAAGGGCCGGATTACAAAAGCGGGCGATGAGGTCGCGTCGGTACGCGGCGAGATCAAGGCCAGGCAGAGGCGGCAAGGTCGGGGCCGATTCCAGCGCCATCAAATCCTCGATCAGCGATGCAAAGCCGGGCGCGGCCATTGTCTCAGCGACTGTCTCGTAGCCGGCGAGATAGCCAAGATATGCAAGCGTCGAATGGCTCCCGTTGAGCATGCGCAGCTTCATCAGCTCGAAAGCCGCGACGTCCTTGACGAACACCGCCCCGCTGCTGTCCCAATCGGGTCGATCGGAGACGAAACGATCCTCGATCACCCACTGCGCAAAAGGCTCGGCGACGACCGGCCAAGCGTCGTAAACGCCGCTTGTCGCGACGATTTTCTCACGGTCGGCGTCCGTCGTCGCCGGAACGATGCGATCGACCATCGTCGATGGACATTCGACCTTATCGGCGATGTAGAGAGCGAGATCGCGGTCGCGGCGTTCAGCGAATCGCTCTGTGACGCGTTTAAGCGTTCCACCATTGGCCGGAAGATTGTCGCAGGAGAGAAGTGTGAAAGGCGCAAGTCCCGCTTCACGCCGCCGGGCAAGCGCTTCGACGATAAAGCCGACGGCGGAGCGCGGACGATGCGGCGTGGCGAGGTCGTGGATGATGTCGGGATGGGCTTCGTCGAGTTCACCGGTCGCCGGATTGTGGCAATAACCCTTCTCAGTGATGGTAAGCGAAACGATGCGCGTTTCTGGGCGCGCCATCGCCTCGATAAGGGCGGCGGGATCTTCCGGCGCGACAAGGCAAGAGACGAGTCCGCCGATGACTTGAAACTTTTCGCCACCCCCGTCACGCAAGGCGAGCATATAAAGATTGTCCTGCGGCGCGAGCGCGTCTCGCGTATCTGGACTACGCAAGGAGACGCCGATCGTACCCCAGCGAAGATCTCCGCGATTCAGGGTCGCCTCGGTAAAAGCTGCTTGATGCGCGCGATGGAAGGCGCCAAGGCCAAGATGGACAATTCCGGCGCGCAACCCGCCACGGCGATAAGCCGGCCGTTCGATCGAAGAAGGCAAGTCCGTCAGCGTTGCGGTGGAAAGACGCGGAGCGGCCTTCATTGGCTATCCTTCAAAGCGCGACGCTCGACCACTAGAGAAATCAGCACGATTGTACGTTCCGGAAAAACAGATTGCCGATAATGATCTACGGCCGCCTACTTCGATTTGAAGCCGCAACGACGACAATTTCAAATGTGACAATCAATAGTTCGCAAGGCCAAAGCTCTCCTCATGCCGACGCGTTGCGCGGGAATTCAAACCGATCCTTGCTATCAATACAAGGAGTTGAGAATGAAAATCGCCCTTTGCGCGTCATTCTCAAAGACGATAGGCGCGCTTCGCCAAGCGATAAGCCAAGTCATGAGCCAATTCATGCGCCTCGTCCTCGTCGAGACGATGGTCAGCGACAAGGCGCGCGAGATATGCGCAGTCGCAACGTCGCGCCATATCGTGCCGCGCTGGAATGGAAAGATAAGCGCGAGTGTCGTCATTGAAACCCACGGTATTGTAGAAGCCGGCGGTCTCCGTCGTCAGTTCGCGGAAGCGACGCATGCCTTCCGGACTGTCGAAGAACC
Organism: Roseiarcus sp.; assembly: GCA_030153205.1. Taxonomy (GTDB): domain Bacteria; phylum Pseudomonadota; class Alphaproteobacteria; order Rhizobiales; family Beijerinckiaceae; genus Roseiarcus. The sequence continues at coordinate 6,518 of JASLHV010000069.1, forward strand.
ACCAAGGCGGCCCTAGCCTGAGCGCGGGGTAATGGCCCGCCAAGGGCGCAAGTTCGCGGCCATAGGCTGTTTCATCGAGCGTGAACAGGATGACGGTGAGTCGCGCATCTCCGCCATGCGCGTCGAGCAAGGGCTTCAGGGCGCGTACGTAATCCGTCGAGGTCGGAATATCGGCGCCCATGTCAGGGCCGAAGTCCAGGAACAGAGATGGACTATGATTCCGGAACGACCCCGGGTGAATCTGCATGACCAAGCCGTCGTCGAGGCTCATCCGCGCCATCTCGGTCAACATGTGAGCGCGGAATAATTCTTTGTCTTCCGCTGTGGCGTCGGCCTTCATGACGCGATCGAAAAGGGCGGCCGCCTCAGCTTGAGCCAAGTTGGCGGTTCGGCACGTCGGATGGCCGTGGTCAGTCGCCGTCGCGCCGCGCGTCTTGAAATAGAGGCGGCGGCCGCGATGGGCGTCGAGGTAGTTTGCGTAAGTCGTCGCGCCGACACCGGCGATGGCGACCAGTTTTTCGACATTTTGATGAAAGCCGGCGCGGTCGGGATCCACGACCAAATCTGGGCGGTACGTCGGCAGGACACGCCCTTTCCATCCAGAATCGCGGATCGCGTCATGCGCGGCCAGATCATCCAGCGGACTGTCCGTCGTCGCAATCGCTTCGATATTGAAACGCCGAAAAAGCGCTCTCGGCCTGAATTCAGGCTCCGACAATTTCTCGGCGATAACGTCATAAATCCGATCGGCGTTTTCATTGTCGAGTCGCTCGTCGACGCCGAAGACGCGCTCCATCGAATGTTCGAACCACAGGCGCGTCGGCGTTCCCCGAAAAAGCGGCCAATGTCGCGCAAAAATCCGCCAGACTTTTCGCCCGTCCGTCTCGACCGCCGCGCCGTCGCGTCGCGATATTCCAAGCGCCTCGAGTCGGATGCCTTGCGAATAAAGCATGCGAAAGACGTAATGATCCGGTTTGACGAGAAGCGTCGCTGGATCGGGAAAGGCTTGATCCTCGGCGAACCATCGTGGGTCGGTATGCCCGTGCGGCGAGATGATCGGCATCGCCTCGACGCCACTATAAAGGCGGCGCGCGATTGCCCTTGCCTCATGTTCGATCGGCAGCAAACGATCCGGATGAAGCCCCACGCGTCGTCCTCGACCATTAACAGAGTATTCTACAACGATGCGCCGTCGAACTCGAGAGTTGATTGCCGCCGGTTATTCTTACCCGCTCCGGTTCGATTGCAAAAATTATAGTTGAATACAAGGCAATCATGCGAGGCTCGTAGGACGCGCGGTGAAGCACAGTGTAAGCGTGACGCACGTGTATTTGATGCTGTTTTCCCGACCTCGAACGATCGCGTCGACAAAATCCTAACTTTTCTGTTTAACGATTTTCTGTTGGCTATCAGCTTCGGTTGATTCGACCAGAGGTCCGCAAGCGACTACGTTTCGACGTGTTGCTTCGTTTTGCGTAGGAGTCCGATGAAAAATCTTGACGCGCTCAATTATTCATCGGCTCACGGCGACGATGCGAATATGTTCGAACTCGCGCCGGTCTCGCTGTGGCTCGAGGATTACAGCGCCCTCAAGACGCTGTTCGATGCCTGGCGCGCCGCAGGCATATCCGATTTGCGCGCCTACCTCGGCGAGGATCTGACGCGGGTCAAGCTTTGCGCGAGCAAGCTTCAAGTCTTGAAAGTCAACGCAAAGACGTTGGCGCTCTTCGAGGTCGCCGACGCCCGTCAACTTATCGCCAACCTCGGCAGCATCCTTCGCGATGACATGCTGCTGACCCATCTGGAAGAATTGGTTCAGCTTTGGGAAGGCAAGACGGAATTTTTCAGCAACACGGTAAATTACACGATGTCGGGCCGGCGCCTCGACATTCAGCTCAAAGGCGCGATTCTACCCGGCCATGAGGAAAGCTGGAGCCGTGTGCTCGTTGCAATCGAAGACGTGACCGACCGTGAATCCGCGCGGCGGCGGCTCGCCGTCAGCGAAGATTACGCACGCGGTTTGCTCCATCATTCGCCGGTTTCTCTTTGGGTCGAAGATTTCAGCAAGGTCAAGCAATTGATCGATGAGGCGCGGATGCGCGGCATCGTCGATTTTCGCGTCTTCACGGATGTGCATCCCGAATTCGTTCAACGTTGCATGAGCGAAATCCGAGTCATCGACGTCAACCGGCGCACGCTCGAACTTTTCGCCGCGCCGACGAAGCAGATTTTGTTGCAGCGCCTCGGCGAAGTATTTCGCGACGGCATGGAGCAGGCCTTTCGCGAACAAGTCATCGATCTTGCCGAAGGCAAGTTGTTCCAGCAGCGCGAAGTGGTCAATTATGCGCTCGATGGAGCTGAGCTGCACTTTTTGATGCAGTTTTCGGTGCTGCCGGGTCATGAGCGTACCTGGGCTCTCGTACAAGTCGCCCTGACGGACATCACCGCGCGCAAGAAGGCGGAAGCCTATCTGGAATTCCTCGGCAAGCACGACGTGCTGACGAAGCTTTACAATCGCTCGTTCTATGTCGACGAGGTCAACCGTCTGGAGCGCAAAGGATTTGCGCCCGTCACCATCCTCATCGCCGACCTCAACGGCCTCAAGGCCGCCAACGACCAATTTGGCCATAGCGTCGGCGATGAATTGTTGCGCCGCGCTGGCGAAGTGCTGAGCAAATTAGTCGCGAATCCCCACTGCGCGGCTCGTATCGGCGGCGACGAATTCGCGATCCTCTTGCCCAACGCGGATGAACAAGTCGGATTGGCGCTTGCCGAGGATATCCACCGTCTGTGCGAACTCAACAACCAGTTCTACAGCGCGACGCCTCTCTCCTTCTCCATGGGTGTGGCGACGAGCCGCCCAGGCGAGCGTCTCGAGAGCGTGGCGAGACGAGCAGATATTCTCATGTATGAATCCAAACGTCTCTACTATGCCGCGAGCGCCGCCAACCGGCGCGCCAATGAAGCGGCTGAGTAGAAAGCCCGTTTGAGAGAAGCGCTCCAGCGTCGGGCTTGACCCAAGAGCCGACGTCTCGTTGAACGCGCGCCAGAATGCCGCTGTCCGTCTTCTTCATCGTCCTTCTGGCTGCGGCCCTTCACGCCGGTTGGAACGCGCTCGTCAAAGTCAGGCTCGACCCATTCTTGGCGATGACGCTGATCACGAGCGTATGCGCCGTCATCGCAGCGCCTTTACTTGTTATCACGGGCCTACCGAACGCAGCCGCATGGCCCTGGATCGTCGCTTCGATCGTCATTCATCTCGGCTATTATTTGTTTCTCGCCCAGGGCTATCGCCTGGCCGACATGAGCCAGGTCTATCCAATCGCGCGCGGCGCTGCCCCTTTGATGACCGCTGCGGTGTCGCTGATTTTCGTGCGCGATCCCATTTCATTTGGCGGCGGAGTGGGCGTCGCTTGTCTGGCGATCGGCGTTGTCCTGATATC
>JASLHV010000235.1 GCA_030153205.1 Roseiarcus sp.
TGCCTGGCGACGTCTTCGCCAACCATAAGCCTGATCCGGTCCTGCAGCAGATCGAAGATTTCGGCGACGGTACGGCCAGCGCCAATGATTGTTTCAGGCCGGTGTCTCGCTATTTCAACCGTATCACGAGGCCTGAGCAGATCGTGCCCGCGCTAACCCGCGCGGTGGCCGTCCTCACCGATCCGGCCGAATGCGGGCCTGTCACAATCGCCTTCTGCCAGGACGTGCAGACCGAAGCGTACGACTATCCGGAGACTTTCTTCGAAGAACGCATGCATCATCAGCGCCGCCAGGGTCCCGACCCGCATGAACTCCGTGAGGCCGCGGCGCTTCTACGCAACGCCAAGAAGCCCCTCGTGATTTCCGGCGGCGGCGTACTTTACTCCGGCGCTGAAAAGGAGCTTATCGCCTTCTGCGAGAAGCGCGGCGTCCCTATGGCCGAGACGCACGCCGGCAAGTCGGCGATTTCCGTCGATCATCCCTTGTCGCTTGGCGCTATCGGCGTCACCGGAACCAGCGCCGCGAATAAATATGCGGAAGAGGCCGACGTCATTCTCACCGTCGGCGCGCGCCTTGCCGATTTCGTGACGGGCTCCTGGGCTTTGTTCCGCAATCCTGATCGCCGCTTCATCAGTCTCAATGTGCAGGTTTTCGACGCTTCGAAGCATCGCGCGGCGCCGCTGGTCGCCGACGCCAGAGCCGGCATCGGCGCGCTCGGCGCTGCGCTCGGCGATTGGAAGGCGCCCGACGCCTGGTCGACGCAAGCCGCCAAGGCGAAGGAAGAATGGAACAAAGTCGCGGCGCGTTACATCGCGACGACCAACGCGGAAGCCCCTTCCGACGCGCAAGTGCTCGGCGCGATGATGCGCGGCGGGGCCCCCTCCGACATTGTCGTCTGCGCCGCCGGCGGCTTGCCGGGTGAATTGCACAAGCATTGGCGGTCCGGCGCGCCCATGGGCTACCACGTCGAATATGGCTATTCCTGCATGGGCTACGAGATCGCCGGCGGTCTCGGCGTCAAGCTCGCGCACCCGAATCGCGAAGTCGTTGTTCTGGTCGGCGATGGTTCGTACCTCATGATGAATTCCGAGATTGCCACATCGGTAATGCTCGGCCTGAAGCTGACCATTGTCGTACTTGACAATCGCGGCTTCGCTTGCATCAACCGGCTGCAACTCGCAACCGGCGGCGCCTCTTTCAATAATCTTTTGCGGGACGCCAAGCATGAGGTCCTGCCGGAAGTCGATTTCGTCGCCCATGCGCGCAGCCTCGGCGCCGAAGCGACAAAGGCGAAATCGATCAGCGAGCTGGAGGCGGCTTTCGTGAAGGCGCGTCAGGCCAGGACGACGCAAGTCATCGTCATTGACACCGATCCAATGGTCGTCACCGACGCCGGCGGCCATTGGTGGGACGTCGCAGTACCGGCGGTCTCCAAACGCGAGACTGTCAATGCGGCGCGCAAGAATTACGAGACGGCGCTGGCCGATCAGCGCGTAGGAGATTGATGATGGCGATCAGGCTCGGGGCCAATCCTATCGGTTGGTCCAATGATGATTTGCAGGAAATCGGGGGCGAGACGCCACTGGAGACGTGTCTGGCCGAAGCGAAGGAAGCGGGCTTCGAGGGCATGGAGCTTGGCAATAAATTCCCGCGCCAGGCGCCGGCCTTAAAAAGCGCGCTGGCCCCATTTGGCCTCTCCTGCATCGGCGGCTGGCATTCGATCGAATTGCTCAACCGCTCGGCGAAGGAGGAGTTCGATCTCGCCCAGCCGCATCGCGACCTGTTGAAGGCGATGGGCACGAGCGTGTTCATCGTGGCTGAGACCTCAAACGCGATTCATGGCGACCGCGGCAAGCCTCTGTCGCAGCGTCCGATCATGAAGTCAGGCGATTGGGCGAGCTATGGTGCAAAGATCACGGAATTTGCTGAACTTCTCGCCGCTGAGGGGTTTAAGCTCTGCTATCATCATCACATGGGCACGATCGTGCAGTCGCTCGACGACATCGACGCTTTCATGGCCCATACCAAGCCGCCGGCGAATCTTCTGCTCGATACGGGCCATGCGACTTGGGGCGGCGCTGATCCTGCCGATTTGGCGCGGCGCTATAAAGCGCGGATCACCCATGTTCATTGCAAGGACGTACGCAAGAAGCAGATGGACGAGGCAATATCCGGCGACTGGAGTTTTTTGGATTCGATCCTCGGCAAAGGCGCGGATCTCGGCGTCTATACTGTACCCGGCGACGGCATCGTCGATTACGTTTCGGTCTTCGAGGAACTGAACGGCTATTCCGGCTGGGTTGTCTTGGAAGCGGAGCAGGATCCGAAGAAAGCGCCGACCTTGGCCTACGCCAAGAAGGGCGTCGCGCATCTGCGCGCGGCATTGAAAGAAAGCGGACTCGGCTAAGCACAGGAGTAGTAAGTCCATGGCCCGCTCCAAACTTCTCGTCCGCCCACGCAAGTCCGCCAATGGCCTCGTCCATCGTGTGACGCCGAAAACCGCCGGCTGGACCTATGTCGGTTTCGAGGCGCGCGATCTGAAGAAAGGCGGCCGGCACGCCGGCAAGACCGGCAAGATGGAGGCCTGCGTCGTTTTGCTCTCGGGCAAAGCGCGGATCACAACAAAGGACTTTGATTCCGGCGTGATCGGCGAACGCGCAAGTGTCTTCGAAGGCCCGCCATGGTCGGTCTATCTGCCGGCTGGCGTCGCTTACGAGATCGAAGCGGCGAATGATTGCGAAGTGGCGATTTGCCTCGCGCCGGCTGTCGGCAAGCTCTCCCCCCGCGTGATTCCTCCAGCGGATGTCGAGATGTTGACGCGCGGTACCGGCTCGAACACCCGTCATGTGCGCAATGTTCTCTCTGAAACGGCCAATGCCGAAAGCCTTCTGGTTGTCGAAGTGATCACGCCCGGCGGCAATTGGTCGAGCTATCCGCCGCACAAACATGATCGCGACGCCCTGCCAAACGAGTCTTACCTAGAAGAAACGTACTATCACCGCCTGTCGCCGCCGCAGGGCTTTGCGCTCCAGCGCGTCTATACCGACGATCGCAGACTCGACGAGACGATTGCGGTCAGTGATCGCGACGTCGTCCTCGTTCCGCGCGGCTATCACCCGGTCGGCGCCCCACATGGTTACGAACTCTACTATCTGAACGTGATGGCCGGCCCGAAGCGCACTTGGCGCTTCCACAATGACCCGAATCACGCGTGGATGCTGAAATAGACGGTCTCCCATTGGCCAAACCGGCTGCAATTGCGATAAGACGTCACGAGATCTGCGCCCGCGGGGCGTCTCGTGACATTTGGGGGAAGCGATCTTGGCTCTCGCAATTGATCCGCGGCTCAAATGGGGCGACCTGTCGCCTAGCCAGCGCGACGCGGCCTATGACAACAATGGCGCAGTCAAGAACAGCGCCGCGCTCATAGCCGAACGAAACAACGCCTCCGCAACCTATCGCACGGCGCATGGCGGCTCGCTCGACATTGCTTATGGCGACAAAGAGCGCGAGAAGTTCGATCTCTATCCGAACGAGCGAAGCGATGCCCCTTGCCTCGTCTTCATCCACGGCGGCTACTGGCAACGAAATTCGCGCGAGTTATTTGCGCTGATTGCGGAAGGGTTCGTCGCCAGCGGATGGTCCGTCGCGATTCCCGGCTATACGCTGGCGCCGGAGGCGACGTTGACGGAGATCGTCGCGGAAATTCGACATGCGCTGGACTGGCTGGCGAAAAATGGTCCGTCACACGGCTTGTCCGGCCCGGTCGTCTTGTCAGGCTGGTCCGCAGGCGGCCAGCTTGTCGCTCTGGCGCTCGATCATCCGATCGTCCACGCTGGTTTAGCGGTTTCCGGCGTGTATGATTTGGCGCCGCTTCGCGATACGTCGCTGAACATCGCTCTTCGCCTGACGGACGAGGAGATCGAGACGCTTTCGCCGCTGAAACGCCCTGTCGTACAAAAGCCCTTGACCATCGTCTATGGCGCGGTCGAATTGCCTACCCTTGTTCATGACGCCATCAATTTCCACCATCATAGGAAAGCCGCCGGCGCGCCCGGCGATTTCATCGCTGTCGAAGGCGCCGATCACTTTACGATCCTAGAGCAATTCCGACGGCCGGACGGTCTTCTTATCGAGGCTGCGCAAAGACTGGTCCGCGACCACGCCTAGGCAAGATCGGACCCTCCCTCGTCCCGGCCGGCGTTTGCTTCGACAATGCGCTGCATAAAGGCGAGAAATG
>JASLHV010000139.1 GCA_030153205.1 Roseiarcus sp.
GCGAAGTTCAAAACGCTTCCTCGCTCCTTCCGCGACGCCGTGCTCAGCGCTTGGGGAAGTGCGGACGCCGACGCTGCGGCTGAGGGCGGGAATTATTGGTTTCGCGTCGCGCGGCTTGGGGCGATGATCGTTGCGATCCAACCTGATCGAGGGAGCGCGAAAGACCGGAAAGCGGAGTACCACGACCCCTACCTTCCGCCTTGCCACGCCTATATCGCATTTTATCTTTGGTGTCGCGGCCAAGGTGTCGACGCGATGATCCAGCTTGGCGCGCATGGCACGCTGGAATGGCTGCCGGGCAAAGCTGTCGCGCTAAGCGAAGCCTGCGCGCCCGAGGCGTTACTGGGGCCAACGCCGCTCATTTATCCTTTTATTGTGAATAATCCAGGCGAAGCCGCGCAGGCCAAGCGCCGCGCCAGCGCTGTGATTGTCAGCCATTTGACCCCGCCCTTGCGTTCTGCCGGCGCTACTGGCGATCTTTCCGAATTTGAAGCGCTGTTTGACGAATACGCCACCGCGGAGCAGATGGATTCGAAGCGCAGCGCTATCCTCGCTCGAACCATTCTCGACCACGCGATGCAAAAGGGACTTATGGAGCAGAGCGGCGTAGCGACGGGGGCGCCGCAGGACGAGGCGCTGACGAAGCTGGATGCCTGGCTCTGCGATATTAAGGACATGCGTATTGCAGACGGCCTCCACATATTCGGGGTCGCGCCGCGCTCCGAAGGTGACGTAATTTCCAATGCCGAAGCCGATGAACATGCGCTGTCGCGCCTTCGAGCGTCGCCGGAGAGCGAAATACGCGGCTTGTGCGCGGCGCTCGATGGCCGGTTTGTTGCGCCTGGCCCCGCGGGAGCGCCGGCGCGCGGTCGGCTCGATGTTTTACCGACCGGGCGCAACCTCTTTACGGTAGACCCGCGAGCCATCCCGACTCGGACGGCCTGGGCGATAGGGCGCCGCGCGGCGGATGCGTTGGTCGCGCGGTATCTTCAGGATCACGGCGATTGGCCGCGACGACTCGTCGTCGATCTCTGGGGATCGGCGACGATGCGCACGGGTGGCGAGGAACTCGCGCAAATCTTCGCCTATCTCGGGGCGGCGCCGATATGGGAGGACAGCTCCGGTCGGGTGACTGGTTTCACAATTCTCCCGCCTGCCGCCCTCGAGCGCCCGCGTATCGACGTGACGCTCCGCCTGTCAGGTCTGTTTCGTGATGTATTTCCGACCCAGATAGGTCTGGTCGACCAACTGATCGCCGACGTCGCCACGCTCGACGAGGAGCATGACGTCAATCCGTTGGCCGCTGCGCGTATCGCTGGCGATAGCACAAAGCGAATCTTCGGCGCCGCGCCTGGCGCTTATGGCGCGGCCATTGGCCGGATGCTTTCGGAAGATTCTGACGTTTCCGCGCATGCTCTTGCCGAGGCTTATTTGGCCGCCAGCGATTACGCGCATGGTTCGTCGGGCGGTAGCCATGCTGGCGATATCTTTCGAGCGCAAGTCGCCAAGGCGGACGCGTTTCTCCATACGCAAGACCTTCCAGGCCAAGACCTGCTGGAAGCAGGCGCCTTCTTTGAACACGAGGGCGGATTTGCGGCCGCGGCCAAGACGCTCGGGTCCAACCCCAGTCTCTATCGCCTTGACACAACACGAAACGAAAAGCCCGTCGTGCGGACATTGCGCGAAGAGCTTGTACGAGCCGTCCGCGGCCGCGCCGCCAATCCAAGATGGATTGCCGGTCAGATGAGACACGGATACCGCGGCGGCGCTGAGATTGCCGAGACGGTCGACAATCTTTACGGCTTTGCCGTTGCAAGCGGGGAGGTAGCGCCCCAGCTCTTTGATCTTGTGTTCGACGCGACCCTTGGCGATGATTCCGTGTCGGCATTTCTCGCCGAGGCGAATTCTCAGGCTGCTCGGGCCATTGCCGAACGATTTGATCAGGCGCTTAAGCGTGGGCTGTGGGCGTGCCGACGCAACTCGGCGGCGATGCGGATCGCGAAATTCTTGGAGCCGGCGGGGTGAAGGCGACCAATACGTCGGAAGCTTTCGATGCCGCCTCTCTTCGTCGAGGCTGGTGCCCAGGCGCGCTCCGGCCAATGGAGAGCGGCGACGGATTGCTTGTTCGTCTGCGCATCTCGGGCGGCGCGCTGTCGTGGGCGATAGCCGCCGAAATTGCAAATCTCGCTGAGAAATTCGGCAATGGTCAGATCGACCTGACGTCGCGCGCCAATCTGCAAATCCGCGGAGTCCGCGAGGAGACTTTAGCGCCGCTCCAAACAGAGTTGGAAAGAATCGGACTGATCGACGCTGGTCCCGGCGCAGAAGCCGTTCGCAATGTTCTGGCGAGCCCTCTTGCAGGGTTTGATCCTTCCGCGCTTATCGACATTCGTCCTGGCGTCGAGGCCCTTGAACGGCGCTTACAAAGCGATCGCGCGTTGCATAGTCTGCCCGCGAAATTCTCGTTTCTCATCGATGACGGCAGCCGATTCTCGATCGCCGATGAGCGCGCCGATATCGCATTCCTCGCCGAGCGGCGGAACGATGAAATACTCTTCTCTATTCGTCTCGCCGAACAACGCGCAAGCTGGTGCAGACTCAATTCGCTGGCGGAGTCGGCGGCCCGTATTGCTATTGCTTTTCTAGCGCTTCGCGAGGATGGCGACGGCTCGGCGCAGCCAATGGCTGCGTTGGTGCGCCGTATCGGCGTCGATCCAATTTTGCGACTGGCAGGGCATCAGCCTGAGACGAGCGTTAATCGCGATGAACCCAGGCGCCCTTCTTCTGTGCTTGGGCAACATGATCTCGGCTCAGTGCGCGCGCTAGGAATTGGCGTTCCTTTTGGTCGCCTAGGCGCCGCCTCTTTTCGCCGTCTCGCGGAAGCGGCTGAGCTCGCCCAAGGCGAACTGCGCCTGACGCCTTGGCGAACGATCATCATCATTGCCAAGACGATCGATCCGGCGCTGCGCCGATCGCTTGGCCAAACCTCTTTCATATTTGACGAATCAAATCCAATGCGTGCAGTGGCGGCATGCCCCGGCGCGCCGTCATGCGCGCGGGGCTCGACGGCCACTCAAAAGGACGGCGAGCGTCTCGCACAAATCGCCCGAAGCATGGCGAATGCTGGCATAGGGCTCCATGTTTCGGGCTGCGCCAAGGGGTGCGCCCATGGAAAGAGCGCTCCTGTCACTTTGGTTGGCCGCGACGGACGGTACGACCTGGTTCTCGACGGCGTCGCGAGCGATAGGCCGGTCGTAACGGCTGTCGCCGCCGATCAGCTCAGTGATTTGCTCAATTCGATCCTCGAGGCGCCGCCGCCCCAGCGGCCGATCGTTGCTCGACAATTTGCGAAGGGCCGCGCGTGAGTCGCTTTTCCTATATTCGCGACGGCGCTGAAATATATCGCCGTTCTTTCGCAATCATTCGCGCGGAAGCTGATCTCAAACGCTTTCGTGCCGATGAGGAGCCCGTCGCGACGCGGATCATTCATGCCTGCGGCCAAGTGGAGGCCGCAGGCGATCTCGTCTTTTCTCCGGGTTTCGTTGCAGCCGCAAAGGACGCGCTTAAAAAAGGCGCGCCGATTCTTTGCGATTCTCGGATGGTCGCTGATGGCGTGACGCGAGCGCGCCTGCCAACGGCGAACGACGTCATATGTACCCTTGGAGATCGGACCGTGCCGGAATTGGCCGCTCAAATCGCCAACACTCGATCGGCAGCCGCCCTCGAGCTTTGGCGCGATCGGATCGAAGGAAGCCTCGTCGTCATTGGGAACGCGCCGACGGCGCTCTTCCGCCTCCTCGAACTGCTCGACGAAGGTTGGCCGCGGCCGGCGGCGGTGATTGGCATGCCCGTCGGCTTCGTCGGCGCCGCGGAATCGAAAGAGGCGCTGATGGCCGAACCGCGCGTACCTTCCCTCTCACTACGCGGCAGACGCGGCGGTAGCGCGATGGCCGCCGCCGCGGTGAATGCGCTCGCGAGTTCGAAAGAATGAAACCCGGCAAATTGATCGGCGTCGGACTCGGACCCGGCGATCCTGATCTCTTGACTGTCAAAGCCGTCGAGGCGATCCGGTCCGCGCCGGTGATTGCCTATTTCGCCAAGGCGGGCAGGCGCGGCAACGCCCGCCAGATCGCCGACCGTTGGATTCCCGAGGGGCGGCTCGAATTGCCTCTCTACTATCCGATGACCACAGAGTCTCGGTTCGACACGCCGATCTATGTCGACACGTTGCGCGCCTTCTACACGGACGCAACGCAGGCGCTGACCGGTCATCTCGAGAGCGGTCGCGATGTCGTGCTATTGGCGGAAGGCGATCCCTTGTTTTATGGCTCGTTCATGCATCTTTATGTACGACTTCGCGAACGATTCGAGACGATCGTCGTACCAGGCGTCACCGGAATGTCAGGGTGCTGGGGCGCCGCCGGCGCGCCTATCGCTTGGGGCGATGACGTCATGACGATACTGCCCGGCACTCTGCCCGAAGAAGAACTCGTGTCGCGTCTAGCGAACACCCATGCGGCTGTCATTTTGAAGCTAGGCGCCAACTTTGCGAAAGCGCGCACGGCGATCGAGAAAGCGGGTCTGATGGACCGTGCGCTGTATGTAGAGCGCGGCACGATGGACGGCGAACGTGTCCTGAGGCTTGTCGACAAGGCCGACGACCTCGCGCCATATTTCTCGCTTATTCTCATCCCTGGCGAAGGGCGGCGGCCGTGACGACGCAAGGCCGAGTCGACATCGTCGGTTTGGGCCCGGGGCCGGCCGAATGGATGACGTTCGAGGCGCAGTCGATTGTCGAATTTGCTTCAGATTTGGTCGGTTACGGCGCCTACCTCGATCGAGTGCCCGATCGGCCGGGGCAAAGAAAACATGCAAGCGACAATCGGGAGGAACTGGAGCGGGCCCGCTATGCGCTCAATCTTGCGCTTTCAGGATGCCGCGTGGCGGTGGTTTCTGGAGGTGATCCCGGCGTATTCGCCATGGCCGCCGCAGTCTTCGAAGCGGTCGAAAAAGGCGATGAGCGCTGGCGATCGTTGCCGATTGAAACTCATCCCGGCGTTTCAGCGATGCTCGCCGTCGCCGCGCGATTGGGGGCGCCCCTCGGTCATGACTTCGTTGTACTCTCACTGTCGGATAATAAAAAGCCCTGGGATATCATCGAAAGGCGGATCAGAGCGGGGGCGGCGGGCGATTTCGTAATGGCTTTTTACAATCCCGCCTCAAAGGCCCGGCCTAAATTAATCGTCGATACATTCGCGCTCCTACGTACGCTCAAACCGGCAGACACGATCGTTGTTTTCGCGCATGCGGTCGGCCGGCAAGGCGAGCGTGTCAACTTGACGAGTCTGGAGAGAGCCGACCCATCGGAGGCCGACATGAGCACGCTCGTGTTGATAGGTTCAAGCGAGACGCGTTGTGTCGCGCGCGCCGGCGGCGGATGCTGGATTTACACGCCGCGTACTTACGGATTATCACGATGAAGATTCTTGCGAAGGCAAATCATTGTCTCCTCGAGCGTATAAAAGATCGCCGCTTGGGGCGTGCGCGGCCGTCTAACCAGGATAACCTTCAGGTTAAGCGCTCTCGCCGCGTCGAGTTTCGCGCGGGCCGCATCGCCGCCGCTGTTCTTCGAGACGAGGACGTCGATCTTTTCCCCGACCATCAGACGAATTTCGTCAGCAAGGGTGAATGGACCGCGCGCGAAAAGAAAGCTCTTGCGAGGCAAATTTGGAAGGAGCTCTGGCGGGTCGATCGTACGGATGACGTAATCGTGTTGCGGGGCGGATTCGAACGCGCCGAGCTGAAGCCGTCCGATCGTGAGCAAAACACGAAGCGGCGTTGCGCCGAGCGCTTTCGCGGCGGCCGAAAAATCCGCGCACTCAGTCCAACGGTCGCCCTCTTGCGGCGTCCATGGGGAACGAGTGAAGACGATCAGCGGCGTTCCCGTCTGGCGCGCGGCGATTACCGCATTGGCGGAAATTTGCTCCGCAAAGGGATGGGTTGCATCGACGAGAAAGTCGACTTTTTCTTTCATGAGGTAGGCGGCAAGACCCTCAGATCCCCCAAAACCGCCAATGCGATAGGGAATTGGCGGCGTGATTGGATGTCGCGTACGCCCAGCGAGGGAGAGGGTTGGGTTAAAGGCGGGTTCTGTGGCCAAGCAGGCCGCCAATTCGCTCGCTTCAGCCGAACCTCCCAACACGAGAACGCGCATCGCGATCCTAGCTTCTCGGCCCTCGACGAGGGCGCCATATGAGCGCCGCAGCAATCCGCCCCTGGTTGTCGATTGTGGGCGTCGGCGAGGACGGGCTTGACGGCCTCTCTCCTGCCGCGTCGCGTGTCCTTGCGCAAGCTTCGTTCGTCATTGGCGGCGCTCGCCATCTGGCCCTGCTCCAGCCGATCGCCGGGACGGCGGTGGCATGGCCTTCGCCTTTCGAACGCGGGATTGAAATCGTAAAGGCCCGGCGTGGCTCGCCAACCTGTGTTGTGGCGTCCGGCGATCCTTTCCTTTACGGCGTCGGCGCGACATTGGCCTCACACATCCCGCCGGAGGAAATGATCTGTTTTCCCGCCCCTTCGTCGCTCAGTCTCGCCGCTGCCCGGCTTGGTTGGCCGCTTCAGGACTGCGAAGTGGTTTCCCTCCATGGCCGCCCTTTGGAACGCATCGTTCCGCATCTGAGGCCAAACGCCAGAGTGCTGGCCCTGTCGTGGGACGGAGCAACACCGGAAAAGCTTGCGCGTTTGCTAGTCGCCAGGAAATTTGAAAAGTCGCGCTTAGTCGTCATGGCGGCCCTAGGGGGGCCAAGAGAAAGCGTCTACGACACGCGAGCTTGCGACTTTGAGCCAAAGTCCGTTGACCCGCTGAATGTCGTCGCGATCGAAGTCGAAGATGCGCCAAACAGCGGGCTCTACCTGCCGCTGACCTCTGGCCTCCCTGACGACTGGTTTGAGCACGATGGTCAGATCA
>JASLHV010000316.1 GCA_030153205.1 Roseiarcus sp.
CGCGGTCCATGCATATCATGAGACCTAGGCGGACTAAGCCGGCGCGGATTTCGATGTTGCATGGCGTGAAATTTGATCCGGGCGCACACGCGAGCTCAGGGCTGTCGAAATCGCAGATATGGACCTTGCGGTGATGCAGAAGCGGCCGGCCGTCCGGATCGATCAGCAAGGCCGCGTTGTATGGCTTCGGCTCGGCTTTCTCCAAAAATGTCACCACCACATGCAGCCGGCACGCCTTCGCCGCTTCGCAGAACCCGCTGACAAAATCGCCGTTGAGGCTCTCCGCCTCCGCGCACCACCGGGCTCTGGCGGCATCGTCCTTCGGGTCAAACCGCGCGTAGCCGTTCGAGTACATCTCGGGGAAGACGACGATCTCGGCTCCCGCAGCCTTTGCGTCCGCAACGATTTTCTTACAGTCGCGACCACTCGGATATTGCGCTAGCGCGACCGTCAATGTCCGGCTCATTAGGACGCAACGGTTTGGCTGGAGGCGATCTTGTTTGCATTGGAGCGGTGCGTTCCTAGGATTGGGTGCGGTATAGATTTCTTCGCCATATCATCGATTAAGGCAATATCGCTTCGGCTGTCGCGCGACACCCTATTGCCCGTTCACGGAAAACGCCAGAAGGACATTTCCCGGCATACCACCCCATTGGCCGTAGCCGGAGTTCACGAAAACCATTCCGCCCACTACCGCCGGGCCGGCCGCGTCCAACGAACCTCCGCGTGCCGTCCCTCCGTTCACAGCATCAAAATTATGCGCGGTATCCTCATCCCAAAGAACCTGCCCGCTCTCCGTCGCATACGCGCGAAGATGGCCATCGACGGAGCCGGAGAATACCACGCCCGGAATGACCGTCACTGCGGCGGATTGGGCTGGCGAGCAATCAGTGGCAGTCGGGGAACATACCGGCGAGGTCGGCGGCGACGCCTTCCAAACGGCCTTTCCCGTCATAAGGTCGAGGGCCACGAGGCCACCTCCATGCAAAGGATCGAGCACGAACTGGGAACCGTGCAACGCATTCGCAGACGATGAGGCAAGACGGATTTTGAGGTCAGAGTTAGCCACGTACATATTTCGGCCGTCTGTAGCTGATCCCCATTGGCTGCCGCCTGTTTTGCCGCCCTCGCCGACCCGAGTGCGCCACAATATTTTACCCTGCAGGTCCGGGTCGATAGCGTAAGCCATTCCGCTCTTCTGAGCTATCACAAGCGCGCGCTTGCCTCCGTCGATGTCCACCAGGATCGGCGGCTGTCCGAAGTCGAAATCGGGTCCATCGGTTGAGGGACAATTCACCTGGGTTGGTGTTGAGCAGCTTACGTTGTAGGCGTCGCCACTGGTCATTTGCTGCGACCAAAGCAGCTTCCCAGTCCTAAGGTCCATCGCCAGGATAGCGTCGCTGGTATCGGTCGGCGGGTCGGAGTAGTTGTCGCCTGTGGCGACATAGAGAGCGCCAACTTTCTCGTCGATCGTGGGGCTCGACCAGACCCCGGCCCCCGAAGGCCCATACTGAGCGACCCCCATCGTGTTTTTGCCGATCGGGCCTGGCTCTTGCGCGATCGTGAACCTGCGCCAGATCGTCTTTCCGTCGCCGCTGTCGAGCGCGACAACGCTGCCGCGAAACGTGCAGCACTGATAGTCGCGCCTCACGGCGAGCAATTCCTCGCGAGACGCTATCGGTTGATAGACGACCCCCTCGTAGAAACGGGGGGCGGCGGTAATGACGCTCGCAGGGTGGTCGGACGGCGTTGATTGCCAGAGCAAGCGGCCATCATTTGCGTCGAGCGCATACGTGGTCGCCATCGTATCCCCGAAGAACACCGCCGGGGTTCCGTTCGAAACGCCAAAGGCCACACCGGATCGAACGCCCGCGTTGGCCTGAAATCGCCAATGCAGACATCCTGTCGCGGCGTCCAGCGCGTATACGGCTCCCTTTTGCGTCGTCGTGAACAACCGGCCATCAACGATAACCGGCTGAGCGCGAGCGACTTGTAAGTCACCCAGGTTGAACGCCCATTTCAGCTTAAGCTCCTTAACTGTCTCGGCCGATAGTCCAGCCGCAGCGGCGTCCTGAAAGCGCGCATTATTCGCGCTGGGGCTCCAACCGTTCCATGAAGGCCCGCTTGCATTCAGCGGGGTGGTCACGCCAGCTTCACATTCAGGCCGTGAGGCTTGCTGCGCTATGGCCGGCAAGATTGAGAAGATGGCGAGAAGACCCGTCGCCATGCCGAGCGTTGCGATCTTTGCTGCGCTCACCGGTTCTTGTCCTTTTGCCGAGATCAAGCTTTACACTAAGATGAGGCTTCCTAAAATCAGGCTGCGCGAGCGGAAACTCCCGCAAGGACCAACACTCGCTTCGTCAAAAAGCGATTGCTCGCTAAAGGCGCGGGTGTGCAGACATATGCCAATACGACGCGCTCTCGGCCGCTTACGCGCTCGCGGGCCCAACCGAACCGAGCCGCTTCTGGCTCCCTCAGCTAAGCAATTTTTGTCGGACTTGGGGCCCGAAAATCCTTATGTTTCAATCATGTTGCTATCGGCGATTTTGGGGGTCCGCGCCGTCCATTTTCGTACCTTTTGCTATCTGATGGCGAGCTACTGGGGCCATTTTACGCTCCACCGGCGGCAGTGACGGCAGAAGGATGAACTAGTATGGCCAGACGCTCGGACAGGTTCGACGCCCATTATTTTAATCTTGCCACCCCTTCGAACAGGCCGGTTGATCGAAGGGATCGGCAAGTATCGGCGGGACGAGATAATCTACCCACAAGGCCCGGCCCGGCCGGATCGCGCGTTAGGCGGGACGAGCAGACCCCCGCATCAGCGCCGCTGCACTAGCGTTCGTGCAGTCGTCTGCACGCTTTGCTTCGGACGACGAGGCGTGCGGAAACCTTACTGCTCCTCGCCGGTAAAATCCTCACCTTCATAGTCGGGCGGCGCACAATCAGCCGGATCATAGCCATCATCATCATCATCGTCATCGTCATCATCGTCATAGTAAGCTGCGTCTTCCAGGTTCAAGGCCGATTGCGACGGCAGCACGTGGGGCGCTGGCGGAACGCTCGGCTTGAATTTGAGATGTTGGAGTTTCGGCTGAGGCTCGTCGTAACCGAGATTATGACGCTTAACCCATTCGCCGAACGTGGCATATTCGGCGTCGATTTGGCTCATAAACGCTTTCACTTCGTCCTCGTCGTGGATATCCATGCCAAGCTTGTGCATCTGCGCTAAGCAACTCTCCTCAGAGGGAAATGGGAGGGTCGGTATCTTGTGGACGGGAGGCTTGACGCCTTTCGGAGGGACTGGTGGAAGCTTACTCTTCAACTCGTCAGCGGCGATATACTCCGCCCTGAGAGCGTCCGACTTTTTGCCCGCGAGAAGCTCATATGGGCTCCAATTCCCTGCAACCCACTTGTAAACCGTCTTGGGCGTCACGTTATGAAGGTTGGCAAGCTTCTGCGGAGTGAAAACTTCTCCCGTCAAGGGAATGACGATTTTGACATTATCGCCTTTGTTATTGTTTTGAACGGCGGACGAAGCCCAACGACAAAGACCGGGGCCGTACTCCTTTAATTCGTTGTCGATGCGATCAAGAGTTTCGCCCGGCTTCGCCGGCCCCATGTCGCGGAGGAATTGACGGAAGTCATTCCATGGCTGAGCCCATTTGTAGCCTAGTTTGGCGCAACGCGATTTGCGGTTTTTCCACGAATTATATTCGCGGGGGTATTTCCCTCTGAGCGCCGTGGCGCTCAACTGCTCGCAGTCGTGGAGAACACTCTTGAGGATGTTTGCGTGTGGAGCGTCAGGCGAAGCCGAGATCGTCACCATAGGGCTGGAAACGGAGTTTGACGAAAGATAATTCCCAACAGTGATTTTCTCACCTTCTGGGACGTACTTCCCAGTTCCCCCCGGCTGGATTTTCGGTGAGGTCTTAAACTCCTTGTTTTTATGTCCATTTTCTATTTTCTCACCATTGCCAGAGAGGAATGATTTCTCGCTGACTTCGTGATGCTGAGAAAACGGTTGCGGCATAATAGTGGTCATCGTGCAAGTTCCTTCTCATTACCTTCCGGCTCATGCCCCATTTAGTTCAATGCAGCGGTGCGTCCGTTTCGGCCTACGTGCTCTGCAAGCATCTGCATCGGGTGACCATTACGAGATGCGATACCCGGGCGGCGTCGCGAGCGGAATGAACCCGTGGCCGAGGCATTCGCTCGCGCATCACGGCGTCGACCATAGCGTTCAGCGGCGCGCGTCTTCTTGGTTGGTGGGGGCGATGTCCGCCTCGGAAAGGCGAGGGCCGCTAGCTCGCGCGCGTTGAAGAACAGCGTCCCGGGCGCGCTAAGCTCGACCCCGATGCGCCGTCGAACAATTCCTTGTCCTCGGCTCATGGGCTCGTCTCCGCTTGCCGTAGGGTTGACAAGAACCGTTGAAGCGCCGCGATGGCGCGAGCCTTCTCAATCGCGTCGGCGGCTTCCGCGACCCTCAACTCCGCGTCGAGACGCTCGAAAACGGGGGCAAGCGACCAATTGCTCTCGACATGGTTTGCGACCAAGTCTCTCGCAGCGCGAATGCGCGCTACGTCAACGCGCTCCTGGCGCTTGTCCATCGGCAATCTTCCTGAGAACGCCAGATGAACAAACTCCCCGGTTTTTCCCCTAAGAAGCTGGGGAAAGTTGGGGAATGAGCCTGGTTCGTTCGCTGGGGAAAAGGGAGTTCTCGGCGAATTAATGCTTGATTTTGTTGCCGAATATGGTGGGCGCGACAGGGATTGAACCTGTGACCCCTCCCGTGTGAAGGGAGTGCTCTCCCGCTGAGCTACGCGCCCTTAAAAACCGCAGGGACCGGATCGTTTAAGGCGGCGCTTACGGGCAAGTCAAGGCGGCGCTGGTTACGCCCTCATGCGGCTGAGGCGTTAAGCGAGCCGACGGCGTCCCATAATTCGTCGTAATGCGAAATGACCTTATCGGGACTGAAGCTTTCGATCGGCTGGTCGGTGTAGCCGAAATTTACCGCCACGACAGGCGCATCGGCGGCGCGCGCGGTCGCAATGTCAGTCGCCGAGTCGCCCACCATGATTGCGCGCTCGAGGTCTCCGCCCGCTTGGGCGACCGCGCCGTCGAAAATCTTACGGTCGGGTTTGGGGACCTTGAACGTGTCCTGGCCGCAGATTGCGCGAAACCTTTCGTCGATGCCGAGCGCCTTAAGCAACAAGCGCGATGAATGTTCGATTTTGTTGGTGCAGACCGCGAAAATATAGCCTGCCGCCGCAAAGCGATCGAGCGCGGCCTCGACGCCGGGAAAGAGCCGCGTCTCGATAGCGATATGGGCGTTGTAATGAACGATGAAGTCGCGATAGAGCCGCTCCAGCATCTCCGGCGGAAGCTCGCGTCCCTGCGCCTCGAAACCGCGCTTGATCAGCGTCTTAGCGCCGGCGCCGATCATCTTGCGCGCGCTGGCCGCCGAGACGGGCGGCAGCCCTTCCCGATCGAGAACGACGTTCAAGGTGTTGATGATATCGCCGGCCGTGTCGGCAAGCGTGCCGTCGAGGTCGAAGACGAGAATAGGCGGTTTGGCTGTCATCGTAACCGAGCGATAGGGCGTTGCGCCCGGCTCGGCAAGACGCTGTACTGCCGCAGCACCTGGACCTGTCGCATTCGGCGCCACGTCCCCGTCGCTCCGCTCGGAAATCCTCATGCGCCGTCGCGCCGCTTCGTTGCTCCCACATGGGCGCGGTGGGTCGCCAACAACAGCATGCCGCAAAAGAAAAGCGTCACGGCGAAGCAATAGGTGATCGCGCGCGAGCCGATCGTCGGGATCAGGGTGAATGTCGTGAAAAGGACGCCGCAGACATTGCCGATCGCCGAGACGCCGTAGATCGCGCCGGCAATTCGCCCGGCGCCTTTTGCCTCGACGATGAGCAGCCGGATCGCGGCCGGCGACAGCATGCCCATGAGGCACACCGGTACGGCGAGCAGAACGCCCGAGGCGAGAAGAATTGCGCCTGCGCCATAGCCATAGGCGCTCAATATGCCTTGCATGACCATGTCGGCGCAGGCGGGAATGCACAATAGATAGATCGCCGCGCCGCCGATCGAGATAATGACCGCGATCAGCGAGGGGTAGCGATCGGCGATCGCGCCGCCAGCGAAATAGCCGATGGCCAGCGCATAAAGAACCGTCGAGATCAATCCCGCCCAGGTGGCAATGCCGCCGCCGAAATAAGGATAGAGGTAACGAGAGCCGAGCATCTCGAAACCCATCAGCACGGCGCCCACAATAAAGACGACGACAAAAACGGCGACAGTTCTCATGGCTGCGCGGCTGGCGACGGCCATTGCCGATTGTGCTTTTCAATCGCCTTCAAGGCTTCCGCGGGCGCGAAATCATCGGTGAAAATTTTCGCCTTGGGATCAATCGCCGGACCGCCGCCGTCGAGGCGCCGCGCCTCAGCGACGAGGCTCGGAAGGCTATAGCGGAGCTTGAACTGTCCTTGTCTTGTTTCGGCAGTCTTGGCCAATTCGTCTTTCGTTTTCCGGGGACCTTGATAGGCCGCGATGACGGCGTTGCCGTCGGCGAGATAGGCGTCCATGTCCGGCAGCGCGGTCGCCATGGTCTTGACGACGGAATCAAAGAGCGCGTTGTCGGGGTCCTGGTTCTGCAGGACGATGCCGCCTTCGTTCAGGCGCTGCGCGGCAAGCGCATAGAATTCCTTGGTCAGGAGATGAAAAGGTACGGACGGCCCGTGAAAGGCGTCGAGCAGGATGACGTCGTAACGCTCGTTGGTATGGGCGAGGAATTGCCGGCCATCCTCGTTGACAATCGTGAATTTGGGCTCGTCCTTGATCCCGAAATATTTGCGCGAGAGATCGACCACTGTGGGATCGAGTTCAACCGAGGTTACGGAGACGTCAGGCAAGGAGCGATGGAGATACCAAGCCGTGCGGCCGCCGCCAAAGCCGATTTCGAGGATTGAGCGGACATTGCGAGCGTAGGCGAGGCCGGCCGTCATGAATCGCGTATACGGCGCCGGCAGCTCGAATTCGTCTTTCGGATTGAACGCGCTTTCGATGAAGAGCGCTTTGTTGAAGCCGAAAGTCATCAACAGCAGATTGTCTTC
>JASLHV010000337.1 GCA_030153205.1 Roseiarcus sp.
GCAGCGTAGACCGCAAGGCGGCGCTCGGCGTGGTTATCCTCCCCCGCTCCTCTGCGCTACGCACGGAGGAGCGGCCATCGCTCTCAAAAAATCATTTCGGATAATTGCGCCGCAACGCCATCAAAAAGTGGGTGCTAGACGAATCCCTGCGGGGCCGTCGCCTGCACGATCTTGACTGCTGTTCGTGGGGCGAATTTCCGCCCTCGAGCAAACGGCGAAAAAAAGAAAAAGCCTTCCAAAAGGAAGGAAAGGGAATGTCTTCTTCCGGGCGCGGCGGTCAGATCGCGACGGCTGAAGACAAGAACGAGGAAACGAGGATCCGGAGAGCAAGATGAAGGCGGTCAGATTTTACGCCAAGGAAGACGTTCGCGTTGAGGACGTTCCCGCCCCAAACAGTCTTGGCGACAATCAGGTCATGGTGAAGCCGCTGACTTGCGGCATTTGCGGCACGGATCTGCACGAGTTCGCGGGCGGTCCGATCGTCACGCCCGCTACGCCGCATAAATTCACCGGCGCCGTATTGCCCCAAATCCTTGGCCACGAATTCTCCGCCGAAGTTCTCGATATTGGACGGTCCGTCACGCGCGTGCGCAAGGGCGACCGCGTCTCGATCCAGCCGCTCGTCATGCCGCTCGACGATTATTACAGCCGCCGCGGACTCAACCATCTCAGCCCCAGCATGGGCTGCGTCGGCCTGAGCTGGGCGTGGGGCGGCATGGGCGAACTTGCGGTCATCAATGACTACAACGCCAATGTCATCCCCGACGCCGTGACCGACGAACAAGGCGCCATGGTCGAACCCACCGCCGTCGCGCTTTACGGCGTCGATCGCGCCAAGGTGACCGGCGGCAGCACGGTTCTCATTACCGGCGCAGGGCCGATCGGCGCGCTGGTCACGCTTATCTGCCATGCTGTGGGCGCGTCCAAAATCTTCGTCAGCGAGCCCAACGCCAACCGTCGCCGCCTGATCGAGAGCCTCGGCGTCGCCACCGTGCTCGATCCAAAGGCGGTCAACGTCGTCGACCACATTCGCGCGAATACCGAAGAAGGCGTCGGGGTCGATTCCGCCATTGAATGTTCCGGCATCGAGGCGGCCCTCAACACCTGTGTCGAGGCGGTCCGCAATCACGGCACGGTGGTTCAGACCGGTCTGCACGTAAAGAAAGCGCTCGTCGATCCGGCGCTGTGGGCGCTGAAGGACATCACGATCGAGGCCACCTGGTGCTACGAGGTGACCATGTGGCCGCGCGTCATTCGCATGATCTCGAGCGGCCGGCTTCCCGTGGAGAAGATCATCACGGGCCGCATCGCGCCGGAAGCTATTGTCGACAAAGGTTTTCGCTCGCTGCTCAATCCAAGCGGCCAGGAAATGAAAGTAATGGTCAAGATGACCTGACGACCTCTAGGTCGCCAGCGCTTTCAAGGTCGGCGGCTCGAACCGCTGCGCGCCCCAAGCGCGCCGGCGTCGTCCGCACAAGCGGCAGGGACTGACCCGCGCCACTCGACAATAACGATTTCCGGACATAACCCTGGAGGGGGAGGATCCGGGGCGACCCGTTCAGAAACAGCAATCGGATGACCGAGCACGAACTCCTGCGCATCATCGCCTTTCTCGAACGGGTGCGGCTGCCGTTTCAGGAGCTGGTTCCTATCGCGGAGGAAGATGCGACCTGGAACATTTTGCTCTTTCTTATCAAGAACCACCTGACCGGGACGCCGGTCACGATCTCCACCTTGGCCTCAGTTGCGAAGGTCCCGCACGCCACGGCCATGCGCCGTATTCACGCGCTGATGGATCGTGAGGACATCGTCAAAAAGAACGCCACGGACACTGGCAAGCGCTTTCTATTGCACCCAAGCGAGGCGCTCTTAGAAAGCTTCATCCAATATGCCCGCAAGATAAAGTTTCTTCTCGCAGAAACGTTCGGCCTGCGCGCGAAGACCGACAGCGATGAAGACTTTTACTTCGGCGGATCGTATTTCGCCGCGCAAATCATACCGCCGCCGAAACTGATCGAAAGCCTGTTTCGCGGCAGGCGCGAAATCAAGTTCCTGCTGAACGACGACAATTACTTCCTTTCCATGCGCAACATGTGGGCGGATTTTCGCAACAACATGGCGTCGCGCAAGAATTTCGATCTGCGAAAGCTGCCTCAGCTTCATGAGCGTCTGATCGAAAATTCGCGGCAGCCGGTGTCGGAATACGACATCGTCGCGATCAACGCCCCGTGGCTCGGCGAAGCGGTCAAGAAGAACCTGGTCATCCCACTCGATTCCCATATCAAGGCCGCGGCGATCTCGCCGCTCGACTTTCATCCGTCGGTCTGGTCGATGGGGGCCTGGCGGGGGCAGCAATTCGGAATTCCGATCTATTGCACGATCGAGCTGCTCGCCGCGCGAAGCGATCTCTTCGAAAAGGAGAAGGTCGACTATCCCTCGACCTTCGAGAAGACGGTCGCGGTCGCCAAGCACTTCCACGCTCCCGCGAAGGGTCGATACGGCATCGCCTGGAATGGCGCGCGCGGCATGCCCATCGCCTCGACATTCATGTTTCTCATGGGATGCTGCGGTGAATCCATTCTCCACATTCCCAAGAACAGACTCATCATGGGCGTCGACGACGCCAGGGGTGATCAACTTCGGCCGCAAATCGACTCCGAAGCAGGCCTGCGCGTCCTCGATTATCTGCACCGATTGGAAGAGGTTTCGCCGCCCGACATTCTCGAGATGGATTGGGATCGCCGCACCACGTCCTTCCTTTCCGGTCAGACCGCGCTGGCTTATTGCTGGACCGTGCGCGCGGCGCGCTTCGAAAACGACGTTAGCTCAGCCGTCAAACGCAAGGTCAGCTATCTGCCGCAGCCGCGCGGTCCGGCCGGCGCCTCTAATAATCCGATCGGCGGTTTCCTGCTTTGCATCCCCTCCAATCTTGCCCCGGAAAGGGTCGAACTGGCCTTTGAAGGGATCGCTTGGATGACCTCGCCGGAAGCGATGAAGGCGAATGTCCAGAACGGTTTCCCGGTTGCGCCGCGTTTCAGCGTCTCGGCCGACCCAGAAGCTGCCGCGACCTCGCCGATCGTCAGCGTCGTTGACAGACTCGCCAAGCGCAACATGCTCAAAGCCTGGCCCCGTCCCCCCGTGCCTGAGTATCTTTATCTCGAAGCCATCCTCGGCGAAGAAATCCATAGAGCCCTGCGCCGCGAAGTCTCCGATAAGGAGGCTCTTTGGAACGCTCAGACGCAAGCCGATGAAGTGATGCGGGCGGCCGGATATTACTGATAGCACTTAAGTCGAAGGCCTTTCGCGAAACTACTTCGCCATCATTTTTGATCCCCCCAGCCGCTCCCAGCTCCCTTTGCGCCTGATTTATCCGATTCGGACAAATCAGCGCCAAGCCGCTTAGCCCGTTTTGTTAGCGTCCGTTTTGTCGATCGAGTCCGTGCCAAAGCACGCGGCTTTCGTGATCGATGCAGTGGCGACGCTGCCAGGGAGGAGCTGTAGTCGAATCGATGAGCAGCAAAAATATCGCTTTGATCGTCGGGGCTACCGGATTGTCCGGCAGCTATGCGGGCAGATATCTCAAGGAGCGTGGCTGGAGCGTAGTGACGGTCTCGCGCGGCGCGGCCGAACTGTCATGGTCCGATCGTCACATCGCCGCGGATCTTGAAGATTCGGATGCGAGCAAATCAGCGCTCTCGACCGCATCCGATGTGACGCACGTCTTTTATTGCACCTGGTCGCGTCAGCGAAACGAGGAAGAGAACGTCCGCGTCAACGCGGCCATGATCCGCAACCTCTTTGAAGGCGTCGCTAACGCGCCGATCCGTCACGCCGCTCTTGTGACGGGATTGAAGCACTACCTCGGCTCCTTCGACGATTACGCCAAGGTCAAACCGTACACCCCCTTTCTCGAAAGCAGTCCGCGCCTGCCCGGCCCGAACTTCTACTATGCGCAGGAGGACGTACTCTTCGAGATGGCCAGGAAGCGCGGCTTTGCCTGGTCGGTGCATCGCCCGCACACGATGATCGGCATGGTCATCGGCAACGCCATGAACATGGCTGTGACCCTCGCGGTCTATGCTTCGATCTGCAGACATACCGGCCGACCCTTCGTCTATCCCGGCTCGCCGGAACAATATAACGCCGTCACCGACGTGACGGACGCGCGCATCCTGGCGGAGCAACTTCACTGGGCGGCGACGACGCCGTCCGCCGCCAATACGCCGTTCAATATCGTCAACGGCGATGTGTTCCGATGGACTTGGCTCTGGCGACAGATCGCGGACTATTTCGGCCTTGCGGTGGGCGAATACCCTGGCCGCCCAACGCCGCTGCAGGAGCAGATGGCCGACGCGCCCGCTGTCTGGTCGCAAATCGTCGCCAAGCACGGACTTCAGGACATATCGGTAAACAAGCTCGCATCATGGTGGCACAGCGACGCCGATCTCGGCCGGACCCTGGAATGCTTCACGGACATGACCAACAGCCGCACGCTCGGCTTTTCCACCTATCAGCAGACGACCCGCAGTTTCTTCGACGTGTTCGATGAACTGCGCGCGCGCCGAATTATTCCCTCATGACTCAAACGAGACAATGACTAAACGCCTCGGTGTTCGGACATGACTAGGCCAGTCGCAATCGCTCTCATTGGCATGGGCTGGTGGGGCAAGAAAATGCTCAAAGTGCTCAGCGGGGCCCCCGCTGATATACGCGTGGCGCGCGCTGTCGAACCCAATCTCGAGACGGTACGGACGCTTTGCGCCGAAAAGGGCGTGGCGTTGTCGGCCGATTACGGGGAAGCGCTGGCCGATCCCGCTGTCGAAGCCGTTGTGCTGGCCACGCCGCACGCGCTGCATGGCGCGCAGATCGAGGCTGCCGTCGCAGCCGGAAAGCACGTCTTTTGTGAAAAGCCGCTGGCCTTGACCAAGGCCGGCGCGGAGAAAGCCGTCCGTCTATGTCGTGACGCGGGCTTGGTGCTCGGAATGGGACACGAGAGGCGCTGGGAGCCGCCGATGGCCGACCTGCTGGCCAAGGCTGACGCCGGAGCGCTCGGGCGCATTCATCAGATCGAGGCGAACTTCAGTCACGACAAGTTCCTGGCGCTTGATCGCGATAATTGGCGCTTGAAAGCCGATCAAGCCCCGGCCGGCGGCATGACCGCCACAGGCATCCACTTGCTTGACTTGTCGGTACGCCTTCTTGGCCCAGCCGAAAGCG
>JASLHV010000421.1 GCA_030153205.1 Roseiarcus sp.
CCTTGATCTCGGCCAGGTCGTGCGGGTCGTCGCGCAGTCTTTCGGCGTCGCGGGCGGCCTGCGTGTAGAGCCGGGCGATGCGCGGACCACGCCAGGCTTGTCCCTCGCAAACTTCGACGCGGCCAAACGCTTTTCTAAAAACTCAGTCATTGTCCGGATAAGCCGAACTTTTGTCCGCCCAGTCCAAGACACCGGGCTGGGCCGTTGTTATGAGCTGCATCTCAGGATCGCGAGCGGCGCCCCCTCTCTTGCGGTGACGCACTATCAACCAGGCTTGACAAGGCTCCAGGAGGATACCGTCTGCTGCATTGTTCAGCAGGTTCTATCGCAACGCAGTAGGAAGCAATCTCAGTGGCGGCAACATACCGACCTTTGTGGCCACTCGATTTGCGGATCAGATTGGCAATCAGCCTGGCGCGGCTGAGATATGAGCACGAGTGTCCGATGTCGGCGCCAGAGCGCCTATGCAATGACGTTGGTCGTCGAGCGCCTACCCATCCGCGATCCGCATATCGGCCCACACGGCCCGGTACAACGAGAATCGGTCTTTTCCATTGGTGAAAATCTCGATTCGACGAGAATCGCATCGATATCGCCGCCAGCAAGTTGACGGATGGAGAACGGTTCGATGACGATTCCGTTGTGGGTTCTCCTCGGTTTTGCCGCATGGACGCTCATCGTCCTGATCGCAACCATCGGGGTCTATCGATGGTCTGCCGTTCTTACCGGGCGAACGAGAATAAGCGTTTGGCGCGCCGACGAGCCTCAAGGGGCGGAATGGTACCGTCGCGCGATGCGGGCGCATTTGAACTGTGTGGAGAACCTGCCGGTGTACGGAGCCGTTGTCACATGTGCGACGGCCGCCGGCGCGAAAGGCGACGCTCTCGACGCGTTCGCTGTAACGTTCATGGCGGCTAGAGTCTGTCAGACATTGGTGCATATCGCCTTTCCGCCGACTGACTTTGCGGCGGCGGCGCGGTTCGCATTCTTTCTCGTGCAGACATTCTGTGTGGTCGCCATGGGAATATCGGTGGCGCTGCTGGCGGCAGGTTGATCACCGATCCGCATTAGATTTCGAAAGTCGCGGCGGAAGGACGGTCAACGATCGAGTCGAAAGATATGGGGATGCAGCAGACTTCAGTTCAGAACGATGGGCGGGAGCGTTGGGCAAATGCATGCCGGCGGCTTATCGAACAGACAGCCAGGATTGGGGCTGCTTCAGGCGATAGTACCGAACTTGCGATGCAAAAACGCCTGATGGTCTGGCTGTCGCTGGGCCTGTTGCCTCTGACCTCCCTGTGGAGCGTCATCTATGATGTCGCCGGAGCGCCGCTCTCGGCCGCCATTCCTGGTTTGTATACGATCGTTGCTCCGCTCAACACCGCACTATTTGCGCGGACCCGCAATCTCGCCTTTTATCGCTTCACCCAGCTTTTGATATTTCTCGTCCTGCCCTGGCTGCTCATGCTGAGCCTGGGCGGCTTCGACAATTCGAGCGTCGTGATCATCTGGGCGGCGCTATGCCCGCTCTCGGCGCTTCTGGTCGACGATTTGGATCAAATCGTATTTTGGATCCTTGGATTCGTCACGATTCTGATCGTCAGCGCAATCTTGCAGCCATATTTCGCTGTCCCCGACTTATCGCGTACATTCGTGACCTGGTTTTTCGTACTGAATGTCGGCGCCGTGGTCGTAATCGCTTTCGTACTTCTCTATTATTTCGTAACGGCCCGGAATTTCTTTCAAGAACGTTCCGAGATGCTGCTTCTCAATATTCTCCCCCGGGAAATCTCGGAGGCGCTCAAGGTCCAACGCCAACCGATCGCGGCTCAATATGAAGAGAGCAGCATCTTATTCGCCGACGTTGTGGGGTTTACATCGTTGGCGGCCTCAATGTCGCCGCTTCAACTGGTAGCGCTGCTCAACGAAGTCTTCCAGTGTTTCGACGACCTGGTGGCGAAATACGACGTCGAGAAGATAAAGACGATCGGCGACTGCTATATGGTTGCAGCCGGCGTACCGCGAGCGTGCCCCGCTCACGCAGGAACGATCGTCGCATTGGCGCTCGAGATGCAAGCGGCGGCGGCCGCACGCAGATTTGGCGGGCGCCAGCTCGCGTTCCGAATTGGCGTCAACTCGGGACCGGTCGTGGCTGGCGTCATCGGCCACAAGAAATTCATCTACGACCTCTGGGGCGACACCGTGAACATCGCGAGCCGGATGGAATCGCAAGGTCAGAACCGCTGTATCCAAATCACCCGCAAGACCTATGAACTCATCAAGGACGAATTTGAGTGCGAAGCCAAGGGATCCATTCAGGTCAAGGGCGCCGATCAAAGCGAGATCTGGCACGTGCTTGGGAAAAAGGATTGCGTGGCGGCCGCGGACGGGCGTCCAGCCGATCTCGACTCGCGAAGCGGCTCTGTTCATTTGCGTTCTTGAACAGCCGTGCGAGCGCGCGGTGTAGGCGCAATATAGTTGAGCAGACACCGCCTGATCGCTTAACGAAAGGCTGAGCGGAACAGTCTACGGAGCGTCCTGAGATTTGATCAAATCGATAATGTCCGCGGGGACGTCGCCAACCGCGGATAGAATGCCAAGCTTTGGGGCCGTTAAAATCACAACGCCCCGCGCCTCTTCCGATAACGTCTTAGCGACGCTCACGGCGCCATCCAAAGACGAACAGTAGACCCGAGTTCCGCAGGAAGGCGGATCGTCGATAATTGGAATCACGACATAGAGCGGCGTTTGTTCTGCCATGTGGTCATCGTATCGGCTTCCTCCCCGTTCACTTCACTAAACCGGGAAAGCGGCCTAAGCGCGGCGGCAAGAATTAATCGCTGGGCCTTGCGAGAGCGTTCGATGGAAAATATTTTCTCGACGATTCTTACTTTTCGCCTTATACTTAGAGAAGTTCCTGACAGGGAGACCAACAGGAAAGTTTTGACCCGCTAGGCACATTTCCAAATTTTTTCGACCGTAACCCATTGATTTTCCCTGAAACCGCCAAATAAAAGTTTGGATCGCCAAATATCCGGGCCTTGATTTCATTGGATCAGCCCGAAAAAAAAATTTGTCGGAAATTTTGGCGATCCAAACTTTTATTTGGTTCGAAACCGAAGCGCGACGCTTCGGCTTCCTCTCTGGCGGGGAGGTACTCGCCTTCACCCATAGACCGCGTCGCGAATGTCCTTGGGGTAATTTCCGATGCAGCCTTCCAAGGCCGTGT
Organism: Roseiarcus sp.; assembly: GCA_030153205.1. Lineage (GTDB taxonomy): Bacteria > Pseudomonadota > Alphaproteobacteria > Rhizobiales > Beijerinckiaceae > Roseiarcus. The sequence goes on from JASLHV010000421.1 coordinate 3,230, forward strand.
TGGTGAAAATCACGATGGTCGTCTTGCTGCGCCGATCGACGTACTAGGCATGACCATAGACGCCGCCCCAATCCACGGTTCCCGGCGCGCAGGGCGATTGCGCTTCAGCGGGATCGACGAGCACCGCGCCGAAGAAGCCGAAGCGCCTTCCAGCGTCATGCGGCCGCATCGCGACGTCGCCGATCTGGTTGGCGAAGGCGCGATCGACGGTCTCAGGTTTGAGGATCGCGCCGCCGCCCCCGCGCATGGTTTCGAGAAAGGTCAGAAGATCAGGCGCCGTACCGGCGGCGCCAGCGCCGCCGGACTGAAAAGCTTTGTGATTGAAAATCCGACCCGGCGAGAAGGTTATCGCCCTACCATCCGGGTCGCTCACATCATGAGGATCGCCCATACGTACGGGCTCGGGCTTCGCATCGCCATAAGGCGTCGCGAGGCGCTCGACATCGACGACGTGAAACGTCGTGTCTTTCACGCCGAGCGGCGTCGTCACATATTTTGCGACCGCCTCCTCCAAGGTCGAGCCGGCGACCTTCGCAACGACCGCGCCGAGCACGTCGCTGGCGATCGAATATTCCCAGCGCTCGCCCGGCGGAAAGAACAGCGGCAATTTGGCGACGCGTGAAAAATTCTGCTCGAAGTCGAAATCCGTCTGCTGAAGTCCGGTACAGATCGACGGGTCGGCCGAGTAATCATAGCCGAGGCCCGACGTGTGGGTGAGGAGATGGCGGATCGTGATCGCCGCCGGCGCGCCGTTCCTAGTCTTCGGCGTGAAGTAGGCAAGATGATCCGCGACCTTGTCCTCGAGCGACATGAGGCCGCGTTCGATCAGGGCGAGCGCCGTGGCGGCGACGATGGGCTTGGTGACCGAGGCGAGACGGAAGATCGTATTCTCCGCAATCGGCTTGCCGGATTCGCGGTCGGCGAAGCCGGCGCAACGCGCATAGACTCTCTCGCCGTCCTTGGCGACGAGCACGACCGTGCCGACAATGATCTTATTGGCAATCGCGCGGTCCACGACGGCGTCGATGCGCGCCCGCATATCCAAGGACGTTCTCCCCATGAATTCGCGGGCAAGCTAGCGTGTCGGATTCTCGGCGACAAATGCGCAGCGGGCGCGACAGCTATGACAGCGCGGCGGCCAGCCTACCGCGCCGCGCCGATCGCCTCGTCATCCTCAGCGACGGTCATTTCATTGCCGCGCCAAGTGAATTCATTGCTTGTCCACGCTTGAATATAAAGCGCGGGCAAAGCCAGGTCGCGGATGATCCAGGCGAACGGCGAGAGAAGGCTGAGGCTCCAGCCGGCGCAAGCGGCGAGCATCGCCTCCGAACCGTACCAAATGATCGCCGCCGTCAATGTCGCGATCCACGCAGACCCATCGAACTCAGAAGCTCCGGCAAAAACCGCGACCAGGGCAAAAAGGCCGGTCGTCAAAATCTCCGGCGCAAAGGCCAAGGGAAAGGTCGCGCGCCGCAGCCGCGCCCAGCGCACCTGCCGGGCCCAGACTTCGCGCCATTTGCGCACGCCCAAAGGCTGCTCGAACGAGGAATCGACGAGATGAGCGGAAAGGCCGGCGCGATGAATGAGCTTGGTCGCCGCTGCGTCTTCGGCGATTTCAGCGCCGAGCGCCTCGATGCCGCCGCCTGCTTCCAGAATATCGCGCCGCCATAGCATGGTCTTGCCCTGGGCGAAGCCGAAGCCGAACGCCTCCCCGGCATATTGCCAGCGCGCCTGGTACGTATTGAGAAAGGCGCATTCGACTTCAGCGGGAAAAGAGCCGGGCGCCGAGCCGACAGGCGGCGCGCAGACGATGCCGCTATTGGCGCGCCAGCGCGCCAATAGGCGCTGCACGTAATCCTTCGGCATCATCACATTGGCATCGGCGAGGATGATCCACTGATGCGCGGCGGCTTTCCAGCCCTTCACGCAATTATTCAATTTCGGATTGGCGCTCGGCCGGTCGTCGCCGATAAGCAAACGCGACGGAATGTCCGGATGGGCCTCCATGAGGCGACGCGCCAGAGGCGCGACCGGATCGTCGGCGTCGGCAAGGCAGAACAGGACTTCATAGGCGGGATAATCGAGGGCGAAGGTCGAGGCGAGCGTCTCGCGGAGGAATGGGTCAAGGCCGCAGAGCGGGCGGATGATGCTTACCGCCGGCGCCTCTTCAGGCGCAGGCAGCGCCTGCTTTCGTTTGCGGCAGCGGTAGGCGGCGACTGTAGCGCTGAGGGCCTGAATCGAGACGGCCGCGACGCCGAAAGCGGCCGCGCATTGCGCAATCGTCATTCCATTCCTTTCGCACGTTTGAAGGGCGGAACCGTGGCGCCCAACCGTTCCAACGGCGGAAGGCGCTTCGGCCCGTCCCGGCGAATCGCTTGAGAGCACGTTGCAGGCGTTGCGCGACGCTTCTATGAAGGCCCCATGTCCCAGCGTCCGACCGTCCGCTTCGCCCCCTCGCCGACCGGGCGCATTCACATTGGCAACGCCCGAACCGCTTTGCTGAATTGGCTTTTCGCCCTTCGCGAGGGCGGCGCCTTCATCCTGCGTTTCGACGACACCGATCGCGAAAGATCGCGCGAAGAATACGCACTCTCGATCGCCGAGGACCTCGCCTGGCTTGGCGTGACGCCGGACCGCGTCGAGCGTCAGTCGGCGCGCCTGGCGAGCTACGAGGCCGCTGCTGAAAAGCTCAAAAGCATGGGGCGGCTTTACCCCGCCTATGAAACCCCAGACGAGCTCGATCGCCGGCGCAAGCGCCAGCAGGCGCGTGGCCTGCCGCCGATTTACGACCGGGCCGCGCTAAAGCTTTCCGCGGAGGAGCGCGCCGCCCTGGAAGCTCAAGGCCGCCGGCCGCATTGGCGTTTCAAACTGAATCCTGAAGTCATTCATTGGGACGATCTCGCGCGTGGACCAAGCCATATCGATTGCGCGTCCCTATCGGATCCGGTTCTCGCCCGCGAAGACGGCAGTTACCTCTACACTTTGCCGTCTGTCGTCGACGATATCGACATGGGCGTGACCCATGTGATCCGCGGCGAGGATCACGTGACCAACACGGCGGTGCAGATCCAGATTTTCCTGGCGCTGGCAGGCAAAGCGCCGACGTTCGGCCACCACAATCTGCTGACCGACGCCAGCGGCGAAGGTCTCTCCAAGCGCACCGGCGCCTTGTCGATCGCCTCCTTGCGTGAAAGCGGCGTCGAAGCTTTGGCCGCCGCCGCTCTCGCCGTTCTGACAGGCTCAGCCGAAGCGGTTCGGCCGGTCGCCTCGCTCGACGAATTGGCGCGGAGCTTTGACCTCAGCCATCTCTCGCATGGCGCCGCGCGTTTCGACGAAGCCGAACTGCGCGCCCTATCAGCGCGCACGCTGCATATTCTTCCCTATGCCGATGTCGCCCAACGGCTCGCCGCGCTCGGCATTGCCGGAGAAGGCGCCGAAGCCTTCTGGCTCGCGGTGCGCGGTAATATCGCGACGCTTCCGGAAGCGGCCGAATGGCGGCGCGTGACCGACGGCGAGATCGAGCCCATCGTCGAAGAGCCAGGCTTCCTCGCCGAGGCCGCCGCGCACCTTCCAGAGGAACCTTGGGATCATGCGACCTGGGGCGCCTGGACGGGTCAACTCAAGGCGGCGACTGGACGCAAGGGTCGCGCATTGTTCCATCCGCTCCGTCTCGCCCTTACGGGGCGAGAGGCCGGGCCGGAACTCGCGAGCCTTCTACCCTTGATCGGCCGCGCTAAAGCGTTGGGTCGATTATCCGCACGCGCTTCTTGACGCCATTGGCGGTGACTTCCTGAGTCTGGCCCTGGCCCTTGGAATAGGACGGCCCGCTCGTGGCGTCACCGGCCGCGATGCCGGAAGTCTCTCGGCTCATCGTCGCCGTCTGCTGGCTCAGCAAGGCGTCGGCCGGGCTCACGTCTTGTCCCGTCGGCGGCGGGGCGGTTGCGGCAGCAGCCGCTGAAGCGGCGGCGTTTTTCGGATCGGTCGTTGTCGTCGCCGGCGCTCCGCCCTTGGCCGCATCGGCGCCCGCCTTCGGCTTCGCCTTGGGATCGGGTTTTAAGCGCGACAGCTCCTCGGATTTTTCCTGCGTCACCAAGATGTCGTTCTTGCGTTCGCCAAGCAGCGCCTCGGCGTCAGAAAGGGCCTGGGCCCAACTCTGCCCGCGTCGCTTGCAGGAGCAGGATTGGTCGACGCTCTTGCGATATTTCAACGCGTTCGGAAGATCGGCGTAATGCGTCCCGTCCGCGCCGACCGCCTCGTTGATATCGCCGGACGGCGGGTAGCTGTAGAGAGCGACCTGCGCGTTCGGACACAGAGCGCGACACATCTCCTGCAGATCGCCGGACCTTCCGCCGCTGCCGGAATAGCCGATCGGGAAGAAGTAGCCGTCGCATGTGCGCACGCAGACTTCCTTCGAGCCCGAATGCGCCTGGACGCCGCCCTCGGGATTGGGGTTTTCGTCGGGATTTTTCGCGTCGGGGGCGTTGGGGTCGGGAACCAGGGGCACGTCGGCGACGCGGGGATCGTCCCGTTGACCGCCGAACAAGGCGTCGAACAGACCGTGCGAACGCGGCTGCGGATTGCTGCATTCGGCGTTGTAGCGCGCGACCAATTCGCCGCGCGGTCCGCCGCCTGAGCCGCGCGACTGCAATTGACCGAGATTGGCCTGCATGCGCGCGATCTGCGCCGAGACCTCGCCGCATTGCGGCGGCGGATCGCCGCCGAAGATAAAGAACCTCTGGCGATCGCAGCCAAGCTGTCGGCTATAGGCGATGGTCCGGTCGATCTCGGCGCGCTGTTTTTGCGCAGCAGCGTCATATTGCGCGGCTTGCCGCCCGCCCGACTGGCCGGCGGAGGCGATCTGAGCGCGGAGCTGTTGGCAATAGTCGGCGTTCTGGGCGCTCACCAGGTCGCTGCCGATCGAGGCGGCGAGAAGCGCCGCCGCAGCGGCCAAAGTGATTCGCAACGCGGGTTTCATCGAAAACCGTGCTGTCGGCGCGCCGACCCTTCCGTCATCATTCATCGCGGATCGTCTCGTCCAGGCCTGGCGTCAAAGCCATCAAATCCGATCTTCCTTTCGGCGCGCTGACGCGCTATCGCCGTTCGCACGGTGTCGCCTGACAATCAGGCCCGAGCAAGGCGGCTTCAAGGCTGGGCAGGCTTTTAACCGCTTTCGGCGCCCTGGGCCAGTGGGTCGCGCGCCGCCCGTCGCCCTGGCGCATCCTTCGCCGATGAGTCATGAAAAGCCCTATGGCCGACACAAACGCTGCTTCGACCAATCTCCCCGAAATCTCGGTCAGCGAGCTTTCCGGGGCGCTCAAGCGAACGATCGAGGATCGCTTCGCTTATGTGCGGGTGCGCGGCGAAGTCTCGAATTATCGCGGCCCGCATTCCTCCGGCCACGTCTATTTCTCGCTGAAAGACCAGAACGCGCGAATCGACGCGGTGATCTGGAAAAGCGCCTTTGCACGGATGCGCGTAAAGCCCGAGGAAGGGCTTGAAGTGATCGCCGCCGGCAAAGTCAGCACGTTCCCCGGCAAGTCGTCCTATCAGATCGTCATCGAATCGCTGGAGCCGGCCGGCGTCGGGGCGCTGATGGCCCTGCTCGAGGCGCGACGCGTCAAGCTTGCGGCCGAGGGCTTGTTCGAAGCGTCGCGCAAGCGGCTCCTGCCCTATTTGCCGCGTGTGATCGGCGTCGTCACCTCGCCCACTGGGGCCGTAATCCGCGACATCCTGCATCGCCTCACGGATCGCTTCCCCGCGCATGTTCTGGTCTGGCCTGTACGCGTCCAGGGCGAGACTTCGGCGCGGGAAGTGGCGGATGCGATCGCCGGCTTCAATGCGCTCGGCCCGAACGACGCCATTCCGCGCCCCGACGTGCTCATCGTCGCGCGCGGCGGCGGTTCGCTGGAAGATCTCTGGAGCTTCAACGAAGAGATCGTCGTGCGGGCGGCGGCGGAAAGCGTCATCCCGCTCGTCTCGGCGGTGGGCCATGAGACCGACACGACGCTGATCGATTACGCCGCCGACATCCGCGCGCCGACGCCGACCGCGGCGGCGGAGCGCGTCGTACCGGTACGCGCGGAGCTTCTGGCGACGAACGCCGATCTCGGCGGCCGCCTCCGCGGCGCTGCTTTGCGATCGGGTGAACGGCGACGGGCGGAATTACGCAGCACCATTCGCGCGCTGCCTTCTGGCGAGGCTCTGCTGGAAAGACCCCGGCAAGCGCTGGATCGCGCCGCCAGCGCTCTCGCTGGCGCCATACGCGCCGGCGGCGATCGTCGTCGGATCGCGCTCGAACGCGCCTCGCGAAGGCTTGGCGCGCAATCGCCGCAGGCGCGCATGGCGCGCGCCCATGAGCGCCTCGAAGGCTTCGGCGCGCGTCTCGCCCGCGCGAGCGCCATCGATCGCGAAAGGCGCGCGGATCGCCTGGTCCGTCTCGATGCGCGCCTGCGCGCTGCGCTCTTCGCCCGCGCGCAATTGGCGACCCATCAGGCGGAACGCTTTCGCGAACGCGTCGACCTCGCGCAGACGCGGTTGCGACGGGCCTTGAAAGGCGCGCTGGATCAACGCCGCGCCACGCTCGTCTCGCTCGATCAATTTCTCGGCGCGCTCAGCTATCGCAACGTGCTGAAGCGCGGCTTCGCCTTGGTGCGCGATGCCGGCGGCGCGCCGATCCGTACCACGGGCTCGGTTAAACCTGGACAGCCGTTGCGGATTGAATTCGCCGACGGCGAGGTTGTGGCGAAAGCCGATGGCGAAGGCTCAAGCGCTGCGCCCAAGCGGCGATCGGAGACGAAGAGCACGCAGGGCACGCTGTTTTAGGCGACTTCGAGCGCCCGCTCTTCCTGCATCGACGCTGTTTCGATCGCTGGCAAGCGGCTGTTCATCCAAGCTGGAAGAAAAACGCGCAACCAGCGGTCGACGGGGGCGTCGAATTGATGCCATCCCTCGAGGTGCCGCTCGCGCGGCTGCGCGCCTGGCAGGGTCAGGCGCTCGGCGCCGCGCACTGTCCAGCGGCACATCATGTGATAGGTCACTTCCGGATGGAATTGCAGCGCGACTGCGCGCTCGCCATAGCGATACGCTTGAATCGGAAAAGCCTCGCCGCCTTCCGCGAGCAATTCGGCGCCGTTCGGCAAATCGAAGCCGTCGCGGTGCCACTGATAGGCCATGCGCGGAAACCGCTCTTTGCAAAGGCGATCGCCCGACACCGTCGGCCGAATCGGCGTGTAGCCGATTTCGGCCCGTTGATCCGCATAGGTGAAGACCCGCGCGCCCAACGCCCGCGTCAGCATTTGGGCGCCGAGGCAGATGCCGAGAAACGGCTTTTGTTCTTTCAGCGGCCTTTCAAGCCAGCCGATCTGCCGGCAAATCCATTCGCACTCGTCATTTGCGCTCATCGGGCCGCCAAAGACCACAACGCCGTCATGTTCCGCCAAA
>JASLHV010000433.1 GCA_030153205.1 Roseiarcus sp.
CCTCGACGACATCGGGCGAGGCATCAGCAAAGCCGGGCAGATTGTTGTAGCGCTGATAATCGAAGACGTCGTTCAGAAGGAACAGCGTATCGGCGACCGGCGCCTTATAGCTGGGCATGGGCGAGCTCCCGAATAGGGAAATTCGCTGGCGCGCTTATAGCGGACCGCGATTGTTGCGACTAGATAGTTCACATATAAACCATCGAGGCGAAATCTGCAACTGATTTTGTCGCCAAAATCGTAAGATCGATCAGCGCCGCACTTGAAGGCGTGTCAGAACGGCGTCGGGATTGGCGTAGGCTTCCTGGCGATCGACGCTCCAATAGCGCAGTTCGTCGAGCGGGATCGGTTCGCCGGTCACCGCGCAGCGCACAAAGGCGCCGGGCCGGCGCACGCGAAAGTCGCCGTCGAGATATTCCACTTGGGCTTCCGGCCCGGTGCCGAAATGCCGATCCATGCGGTTCATCAGAGGCCTCTTTAACGTTCATCCGCTGAGGTGGGCGGCCCCTCGCCCCTTTGCAATAGCCGATCCGGCGCGATATTGCCACGAAAGCCGAGGCGGTTGGGCGAAATCCCGCCGCGATTTTAAGGGGGAGCGTCCAAAGTGAAAATCGATTCTTCAATCGCCGCGATCGTCACCGGCGGCGCCTCCGGCCTTGGCGAGGCGACAGCGCGCAAACTCGCCAGTCTCGGCGCGAAAGTTGCGATCTTCGACTTGCAGCGCGAACGCGGCGAGAAAGTCGCCGGCGAAATCGGCGGCGTCTTTTGCGAGACCGACGTCACCAGCGACGACAGCGTCGACGCCGCTCTGGCGAAAGCCCGCGCCGCCCATGGCGTCGCCCGCGTCGCAATATGCTGCGCCGGCATTGGGGTGGCGCAACGCACCGTCTCCAAAAAGCGCGACACGGGCGAGCTTGTCGCCCATGACATTGCAACCTTCAAAAAAGTGATCGAAGTCAATCTCATCGGCACGTTCCGGGTCGTCGCGAAATCCGCGGTCGCCATGGCGGCGCTTGATCCGGTCACCCCGGACGGAACCCGCGGCGTCATCGTCACCACCGCCTCGGTGGCCGCGCAGGACGGCCAGATCGGCCAGGCCGCCTATGCGGCCTCAAAGGGCGGCGTGATGGCTCTGGCCCTCCCCGTCGCCCGCGACCTCGCCGGCAATGGGATCCGCGTCTCGACCATCTTGCCCGGCCTCTTCCACACGCCGATGTTCGATACGCTCCGCGAAGAGGCCCGGCTGGCCCTAGGCGCCTCGGTGCCGTTCCCCGCCCGCCTCGGCCGCCCGGACGAATATGCGGCGCTGGTCGAGACGATTATCGGCAATGAAATGATCAATGGCGCGACGATCCGGCTCGACGGCGCGCTGCGCATGGCCCCCAAGTAAAGCGAGGCGCGGCGGCGGGCGCCGCTTTTCCTTGACAGGCCTCCGCCCCGTTTCCTATATCCGCCAGCCTTTCGCTTCAGGCTTCGGCCGAGGCGAACCGGGGCGGGGTAGCTCAGTTGGTTAGAGCAGCGGAATCATAATCCGCGTGTCGGGGGTTCAACTCCCTCCCCCGCTACCAGTTTTTCTACCTTCCACGAAGTATTTGAAATTATTGGATTGTTCTCAATTCAACGGTCTTAGTGAAACTATTTCTTTCTCGCGCATTCATCCAAGAACCAAGCAAAAATTTTGCCCAACTCGGGGATATAGCTTTGTCGATTCCGGGTGACCCAACCGCCGAACTACCGGAAAGCCACCCCGCTTCGGCGGAAATGGACTTAGACGCATTGTTCGGCGAGGCTCTGCATCCAGAGCGGACAGACAGTCTCGAACGGTTACACCCACCCCGAAGCCTTCATCGATTGGACGCCGAGACCGCGGACATGCTGCGGCAGTTGATGGAGATTACCGAACGTGGATTCGGCGCGACGCGTTATGTATATTGCGAGTTGCCGATCCTATGGATCGTGGATCGCGATGGAATTCTATGGTTTTCAGTCGAAGAGATCATAAAAGAGGACACCCTCGAGTTTGTTCGGCCGAGACTAAGGAATGTTCAGGTCGAAGATCGATACCAAAGACTGGGGCACCCCGCGCTGATTAAGGGCGACCACGGAAGGATAGGCGGGGAGCTTCTATTTGATGTTGGCGCTCCTGAACCGGGATGGTACCTTACCAATGGATCGGGACGATATGGTCTTCGCGAGGGGCGGATAGCGGCTCATTTGTCAAATGCCGCTCGAAAGTTCGGCTCGTATGGAATCACGCTACGAGAGTTTTTCATACCGGTTAAAATGAGGGCGCGCGAAAATGCGAATTGACGTTTCACAGGCAGACGCCCGCCTTTTCTCGCAAGACCGTCTCCACCGGCTGAGGCCGAGCGATATTGAAACCATTAAAAAGAATTTGGACGACACAAATTTTTTGGAACAGCTCATTGGTTCGGTGGCGTCCTATTTTCAGGAGATCGATCGTCCTGCTGCGACGGATCTGGATGATGTAAGGCGCCTCGCGCTTCAGCTCGAGGCCGCAAATTTATGGAGCGCCGTCAAACCGGCGTATTTTGTCGAGACGAACAGGGACAAATTCGACGAAGAAGTCTTGAAAGCATTGTGCGAAACGTTGAATGTCGCGTTTCACGGCGCAAATAGATCGTCGATCCCTGCGCGGCCTCAGTTGAAAACCATGCCACCCGATCGTGCGGAGAAGCAATCGAGGCAAAGCTCGACCGGTACTGTCAAATGGTTCAACCCAACCAAAGGATATGGGTTTATCCAGCCCGACGACGGAAGCAAGGACGTATTCGTCCACATAAGCGCGCTCGAGCGCGCAGGATTGCATGAACTTGTCGAGGGTCAGAAAATCGCGTACCAGATCGTTTCTGATGAACAAACCGGCAAGTCGTCCGCGGAAAACGTTCGCGAAGCTTCGTAAGATATACGTCGGTCAGCGACGCACAAAATCCAGCCGCGCATGAGGCCGTGACCCAACGCGGACATGACGTAGGGCAACGGCGGGAAACGTCTCGACAAAGCCCTTTTGTGTCATGCGCTGGAGATCACCGTCACCTGCGCCGCGGACTCCGTCCACGGCAGTCAACAAGGCGCGCGGGCCTTTGGGATTGTCGAGGCTGTCAGAGCCTTGGCGGCGACGGAGGAGGAATACTTCCATGACAGAGAAGAACAAAAGCCTCGCCAACCAAGTCTGGGAAGAGGTCTGGCATCAGGGAAACCTGGCGCGGATGGACGACTTTTTCACTCCTGATTTCGTTCGGCGCGATCCGGGACGAGAGCTTCGTGGTGTCGAGCAGAATCGTCAGTTTATCGCCAGTTTTCGCGCGGGCTTCCCCGATGGGCGCTTCACGGTCGAGGACGAGATCGCGGAAGGGGACAAGGTCGTGGTACGGTACCACTTCGAAGGCGCTCATCGCGGCCCGTTTCAGGGGATGCAACCGACAGGCAAGCAGATTCGCTATTCGGGGATCATCATCTATCGCATCGAAGGCGACAAAATTGCCGAACAATGGACCGAGATCGATCTGTTTGGCTTTCTCCGGCAATTAGGCGTTTTGCCTCAGGCGTCTCGTTAGAACGTACGCGGGCCGCTCAATCGCCCTCGCATAGCTCGATATAGTAGCAATCCGACGTGAGCTGGCGCCGGTCCAGCGGCTGGTAGATGAAGCCGTAGCCTATTTTCCTGCCGTGGCTCATGTCGAACAAAGGCGAGAAGCCGAGCGGCGCGGAATTTCCATCGATCGTTTTGATCTCGTAATGGCCGCCGCCGGCGTCGCGGGCGTCGGAGTTGTCCATGCCTTCCGGTGGAGACCTGAAAATAGTCGAGAATGCGGGCCTCGCTATTACGGTCTGTCGGCTAAAAGGAAGCCCGGTCACTTTTTAGGCCCTCTGGAACGCTTCTTAGTGGCCGTGCGTTGGGTTGGGATCGGCAACACCGGAGCCGGCAGATGACCAAATTTATCGAAAAAGACCCTGTTCATGTCGTCGAAGAGGACGATATCCAGCCGCCGCCGCCTTACGAGGAAGAGGGCCCGCCGCAAGTGGTTACCGCCGATACGGCCCGGCAGGCGCCGCGCGGAACCCCCGTTTTATGGGTGTTGATCGGCGGTCTGGTGGTGCTCGGCGTCGCCTGGGTCGTGATCGAGAAAGTGATCTACTGAATAGGAGGCGGCCATGACATGGATTAAACGGCGCTTCGCCTATGACGAATACAAACCCTACCTCGAGGCGTTGCAGAAGCTGGCGAGCGACAATCCCGACAAAGACTTTGTGATGGCCAGCAAGCGTTTCGCCGACGCCCACCTCAGCGAATATTATATCGGCTTGTCGGACGCCGCGTTTGCGGGAAGATTCCGGGACTTCGAACCGACGTCCCCATCGCAACTGCCGGATGGTTTCGACAAGATCCTGTTCGGCGACCCCGCACGGCTGAAGGAGATGGCGGCGGATTCATTCGCGGGCGGGCATTGAGTTGGCGGCATGCCGATCCCTTGATCGCTCCTCGTCGCTCTAAAATTTCAACCTGTCGCGCAACACGCGCAAGGCGCCGGCGACGAGCGGCGCCATATCAAAGGCGGGCTCGATCGGCCCCAGCAGGCGCCAGACGGCGGCGGCGCGCTTTTCGAAGGCTTTCAGCCAAAGTTCGTCGGGACCATTCGCCTTTGCCGATCTTGCCGGCTCCTCCGTCAGATGCACGCCGTAGCGTTCACTCAGCCACTGGCGGTCGGACGCCGCGATCGCCTGCAATCGCGCCAGACGATTCTCGTCGAGCCTCCATTGACCGGCGGACAGATCGACTGGGGATTTGGCAACCCATCTTTGCATCAAGACCCTCACCAAGCGGCGCCGTTCCCATTTTCCCATCGTATGCGACCAGGATTTTTCCTCGGCCATGACATTGGCGCGGCGAAAGGCCTCGGTGACGATAGATCCGTACGATTGGTTTTCGCGATAGGCGGACATGCGGGCTGCGTCGATTTTCTTTGACGTCGATCCGTCAAGGATCGTCCGCAGCGCGTCTTGTCGCCGATCATAGGCAAAGACTTTTATGTTCTCCCTGCCGAAGCCTCTCTCCCAAAGAGCGATCGTCTCGGCGTAACGCGTATCGAGGCGCTCGGGCCCGAGGACCAAGTCGGCATAATCTTCAAGCGTGGTCGCGCCACCGCTGATCACATGGTTCGAATAAGCAGAGAAAAATCGCGGCAGATGGTCCCGCACCGCCACGGCGATGCGGCAGTCATAGTGGGCGAGGTCGGCCGCCAGCTCCATGATTTTCGGCGCCCTGAGACGCGAGGAAAGATGCTCCGAACTGATCAAGGTGATGTCGGCGCCCGAGGCGTCGATCTCGCCGAACAAGGAGGCAAGGACGGCTTTTTTTTGCGCGGGCGGCGCGACGACGGTGAAGTCCTCGGGATCTTCCGAGAAGTAGCAGCCGGCGAGCGGCGCGTGGTTGATCCGCGCGAAAGCAAGATTTTTCGTGGGATAAAGGATCGACGCCTCACGAAGTTCGCGCCGACGGTCCGTGCAAAACTGCTGAAGGGACGTCGTGCCCGTCCGCTCGAGGCCGATATGAAGGATGATTTTGGGCTTCAATGATTTTGCAGCTTGTAAAGCGCGCCAGAGGGCGAGAATTGGCAGTGGACGAGACGAGAATCAACCTCGAGGCGGAAGACGGCGATTGCGGCGCTCGGCGCCTGCAGGACTGAAGCGCTCAAAACAAAACCCCGACCAGGAGAACCTGATCGGGGCGTCGCTCTTTAGAGCTTTATGCTTTGGCTTAGTTGTTGCGGTTCGAACCGGTCAACATCAGCAGCGACTGGAAGAGATTGATGAAGTCGAGATAGAGGCGAAGCGCGCCGTAGATCGACTTCTTCTGCGTCGTCTCATAGCCGTCGCCGGCGTAGTAGCTCTCCTTGATCGACTGCGTATCCCAGGCGGTAAGGCCCGCGAAGATCACGATGCTCAGGAGGGACAGCGCCCACATCAGGCCGGAGCTCTGCAGGAAGATATTGACGACGCCGGCGATGATCAGGCCGAAGAGCCCCATCACCAGGAACGAGCCCATGCCCGAAAGCGACGTGCGGGTCGTGTAGCCGAAGAGGCTGAGGCCCGCGAAGGCCGCCGCCGTCTCGAAGAACACGCGTCCGATCGAAGCGCCGGTGTAGCGGATGAGCAGCGCCGACATCGAAAGGCCGATGAGCCCTGAGAAGATCAGGAAGGCGTTGCGCGCCGAAGCCGCCGACATCGAGCTGATCCGCGCCGTGATGTAGAAGACCACGGCGAGCGGCGACAGAACGATCAGCCAGCGCAAGGGCGAGACATACATGGCGTGGCCGATGTCCGTCAGGCCGGTGATCCGGCCGGCGGCATCCTCGACGACGCCGAGCTTGAAGGCGCCCAGCGCGATAAGACCCGTCACGCCGAGGCCGAGGGTCATGTAGTTGTAAACGCCGATCATATAGGCCCGAAGGCCCTGATCGACCGCTACGCCGGACCGGGCGACGCCGGCGCCGTAACGAGCGTTCGCAAAGCGGTTATAGTCCGACATTTGAAGACCTCGTGAATTCGTTTCGCGCGTCGCACAGGGCCAACCGCCCGCGCCGCGCACGAGACATAATATGGCGAGCGGGCCCTGCGGCGCAAGGGAAAGCGGTCGCGCGCGACGGCGGCTCTTCTTTTCATTACAAACATTTAACGTCGTTAGGGGCGCGCTTTCGCGATTGAAAATCAGCCGCTATTGCGCAATCCCGCCGAAATCCCGTTGATCGTCAATTGTATGCCTGTGAGCACCTTCTCATTCGCAGGCTGGCTGCGGTGGAGTTTCAAGAGTTCGACCTGAACGTGATTTAACGGATCGAGATAGGGGAACCGATTGCGGATCGACCGATCCAGCAAGGGATTGCTCTCCAGCAGTCTCTTTTGATCCATGATCGCCAAGAGGGCGTCAACGGAATCGCGCCATTCGCGGCTGATCCGCGAGAAGATCGCCTCACGCAGGGCGACGTCGGGGACAAGCTGGGCGTAACGGGAGGCGATGGCCAGGCTGCTCTTGGCCAGCACCATGTCCATGTTGGACAGCAAGGTGCGGAAGAACGGCCATTGCCGATGCATGTCGCGAAGCTGCTCGAGGCCTTTGGGATCGGCGGCGATGAATTCCTTTACCGCGGCGCCGAAGCCGAACCAGCCCGGCAGCATCAGCCGGCACTGCGCCCAGGAGAAGACCCAGGGGATGGCGCGCAAATCCTCGATGCGGGTCGTCTTCTTGCGGGAAGCCGGACGCGAGCCGATGTTCAGCGTGGCGATTTCGGTGATGACGGTCGACGACCAGAAGTAGCGCTCGAAACCTTCCGTCTCGTAGACGAGGCCGCGATAAGCTTTGTAGGCGCTCTGCGACAGGCGCTCCATGGCGCTGAGATAGGCGGGGTCCGGCGCGGCGACCTCTTCTTGCAGAAGGCTCGCCTCGAGGGTCGCGGAGGCAAGGATTTCGAGATTGCGCCGGCCGACCTCGGGATTGGAATATTTGCTCGAAATGATCTCGCCCTGCTCGGTGATGCGGATCTGGCCCTGCACGGCGCCGCCGGGCTGAGCGAGGATCGCGTCATAGCTTGGCCCGCCGCCGCGCCCGACCGAGCCGCCGCGGCCGTGAAAGAGGCGGATGCGCACGCCGTGGCGCTTGAAGACCTCGACGAGGCCGATCTCCGCCTTGTAGAGCTCCCAACCTGACGTGACGAAGCCGCCGTCCTTGTTGGAATCGGAATAGCCGAGCATCACTTCCTGCTCGCCGCCGCAACTGTCGACGAGCCGGCGATATTCGGGAATGGCGAGAAGCTCGTCCATCACGCCGACGCAATTGCGCAAATCCTCGATCGTCTCGAACAAAGGCACGAGATAAAGCCCGCTCTCGCCCTCGGCGCTGACGAGGCCGACCTCCTTAAGGAGCAGCGCCAGCTCCAGCATATCCGAGACGCCTTGCGCCTTGGAGATGATGCTGGTGCGGATGGCGTCCTCGCCGTAGGTCTTGCGTATCTCGGCGGCGGTCTTGAAGAGATCGAGCTCGCCACGCGTCTCTTCGCTATAGGCAAGGAATGGCGAGACGAGCGGACGCGGGTTCTGAAGCTCGGCGAGGAGCAGCGCGACGCGCGCCTTCTCATCCATGGCGAGATAGTCGGCGCCGGGCGAGGCCTTGGCGAGAAGCTCGGCGACCGTGCGCTCGTGAACATCGGAATTCTGGCGCAAGTCGAGCGGCGCGAGATGGAAGCCGAAGCAATCGATGGCGCGGCGCAGACGCCGCAAGCGCCCGCGGGCGAGAATCGCGGCGCCGTTCTCCTCCAGGGAGCGCGCGATCACGTCGAGATCGGCGGCGAGCTCTTTAACCGAAGCGTAAGCCGGGGCGTCGGAGGTCGGACGCCGCAAGGCGACGATCTGGTCGAGATCGCGCGCCGTCGCGGCGAGGCGCGAATAGATGCCGGCGATCGCGCGGCGATACGGCTCGTCCTGTCGCGTCATCGCGCGGTCGGCCGAGCGATCGGCGAGTTCTCTCAGCTCGGGGCTGATCTGGGCGAGCGTCGCGCTCAGCGACAATTCGCCGCCGAGCTCATGCAATTCATCGAGATGACGGCGGATCGCCGTGGCGCTTTGCGCGCGTACGGTTTCGCGCAGGACCTCGGCGGTCACGAAAGGATTGCCGTCGCGATCGCCGCCGATCCACGAGCCGACGCGCAGGAACGAGGCCAGCGGCTGGACGCTCCGGGCCTGCGGATCGGCGAGTTCGTCCTCCAACACGCCGTAGAGACGAGGCAATTCGGTGAAGAACGTATAGTCATAGTACGAAAGTCCGTTGGCGACCTCGTCGAGCACCTTCAGCCGCGTCTGGCGCAGCATGCTGGTGCGCCAGAGCGTGAGGATTGCGCGGCGCAGACGCTCCTCGCTTTCGGCGAGTTCGGGGGCGTTGCCCTCCATGCGCTGGCGCTCGTCGATGATTTCGCCGATCTCGATCTCGCGCGTCAGCATGCTCTTGCGGCGCACTTCGGTGGGATGGGCGGTGAGGACCGGGCTCATCAAGGCGCCGTCGAAGAAAGCGCGTAGGGTTTTATTGTCGATTCCGGCTTGCTTTGCGCGTCTCAGCGCATTGGCGAGCGTGCCGGCGCGCGGCGCCGATCGCGCGACAATATGGGCGCGGTTGCGCCGGATGTGATGCTCGTCCTCGGCAATATTGGCGAGATGCGAGAAGTAGCTGTAGGCGCGCACGATCACCAAGGTCTGATCGGCGCTAAGACTATCGAGAATCGCCTCGAGCTCGCGTCGGGCGCCCATTTCGCCGTCGCGATGAAAACGGATCGAGGCCTGGCGAATGCGCTCGACAATGTCGAAAATCGCGCCGCCCTCTTGTTCGCGCACCGTATCGCCGAGCAAACGGCCGAGCAGCCGGATGTCCTCGCGCAAAGGCGAATCTTTGTCCTGCGCTTCAGCGCGGCTGGCCTCGGAAATTGGATCGGGAAGCGCGGCTTCCTCTAAAGCGGCAATCGACAAGACGCCTACTCCCTCATGATACGGCGACGCTAAGTCAGAAATAAAATGGTGCGGCGCAGCATAGGCCGAAGCCTGCGACGGCGCGAGCAAAATCGCCATGCAAGAATCCCGCCGCACGCGACCTCTTCGCCGAACCGGCGCCGCCAAAAAGCCCTATCACGCCGCAGATCGTCCCCGATCCGGCCGCAAAGCGCCGATCAACTGCCGTCTCGGGCGATGGCGTCGTTCGGAGGGGTGCAATGCGGAGTTTGATTGCGGGTTTGGCGCGTCAGAGTCTTATCGCCGCCGGATTGAGCGCGCTTGTCGTCGCCGCCGTCCTTGCGGCGCGGCCAAGTCACAACCAGGCGGCCGTCGCGGCCGATGGGTCCCTCGACAAGCCGATTTTGGCGAAAGCGATCGTCACCGCCGCGCAGCCAGCGGCAGCGGCGATGGTCGCGACATCAGAGCCGCAGCCCGCGTCAGCGGCTGCTTCATTGGCGCCAGCGGCGAAGGCGCCGGAACTGAAGAAACCCGCGCGGCAAGCTTGCGCCGCGCCTTGCGGGAAGGCCGTCGCGGCGCCGCATCCGCGGGCTGTGGCGACCGCGCCAGAACCGGTCGTCGTCGCGTCGGCCGTCCCTGTTCAACAGGCCGATCCGCCGTCGCCGAGCTTGCGGAAGCGGCTATTCGCGCCGGTCGGCTTTATCCGCCAAAATGTCGT
>JASLHV010000436.1 GCA_030153205.1 Roseiarcus sp.
GCGCTTTGAGGCCCAAGCAGGGCGTCTTCGCCGCTCAGGATTCCGCCGGCACAGCGCGTGGCGCTGCAATGCTCGCCCATTGGCCGCCGTCTTATGCTCTGTCTGCGCCGACTCCTGTGGCCGCCGCGTCGGTCGCGGGGCTTGATGCCTATCGCGCGACGTGGACAGAAGCTATCGCGCGCCGCGCTCCTTAATCGTTACGCCGAACGGAATGACATTCTCGCCGCGCGCCGCCGTTTCGTGCCAGCCGCGCCAGACGTCCAATCCATCGAGCGCGCCCGCATCGATTTCCGCGATCAATTTCTTTACCCATACGATTTCGGCTTCGCGCAAATGCGAGCGATACTCCTCCTCGATCCAGAAAAGACGCGGTAGCTTATCCGCCGTGAGGAAATTTCGGGTCGCCTTCGATCTCTCGACTTCGCCTTCGAGTCTGTGCACCCTTTGCTCCAGAAGATCGCGCGCGTCAGATGGCGTCAGCACGGGAATGAGGCTCAAACCCGCTTCGAATTGCGTGAATTCATGCGGCGTCTCGACGATGAGCTCGCTCAGCCAGTCGATCAATTCGAGGCGACCGGCGTCGGTCAGCCGGTAGACGGTTCGCTCCGGCCGATTGCCCTCGCGCGCCGTCTCGACCGGCTCGATCATCCGATGGCGCTGCAGCGCGCCCATCACCGTATAGAGCGAGCCATAGTTGAGCTTGATGCTCTTATCCTTGTGGCGCTCGCGCAGCGTACTCGCCATTTCGTAGGGGTGCATAGGCTTCTCGAAGAGGCAGGCGAGCACCGCCAGAGCAAGCGGATTGCCCACTTTTCTTTTGGTGGTCATGCGGCGCGCTCCTTCAGTTCAAGCGTTCGGCAAAGTGCGCGGCCGAGCGCCTTGGCAAGAACCGTCAGCGGATCAGCTTCGCTGCCTCGCGAGCGCCATGCAATAAAGCCGTCTGGCCGCGCCAGCAACGCGCCATCCCGCCCAAGGCCGGTACGTTCCAGGAAAAGTCCTTCGCTGTCGACAGCGTCAGCGTCGATCCGATAGGCGTCGATGGGCACGCCCTGCGCTTTCATAATCCGCGCCGCGGCCATCCAGGCGCCGCCGCCCGGCGCGGCAAGAAGCGTGAAGCCCGCGCCGAGGAGATCATGGGTCGAAATCATTGCATCGCTCCGGCCCAAAGGAACATGGGCGAGCCGCGTCCCGGGCCGGCCGCTTGGCCGTAGCGGGCTTTCGGCCTTGGCGCCGTCTTCTGTGGCCTCGCCCAAGACGCCGGCTGATCGATAGATATAGCCCATCGCCACGCTGAGATAGTCGAGTTCCGAGTTGGAAGCGTCTTGCTCCCTTTTGTCGGGCTGCAGGCGCTCGAAATAGGTTGCGGCCTGACGCGCGCCCGTCATGGCGGCGACAGGTTGACGCTCTGCACTATAGGTCGAAAGCAAATCCGGGCTCGCATGACCTTGGGAGACCATGGCGAGCTTCCAGGCAAGATCCGCTGCGTCTTGAATCGCGGTCTGGCCACCCAGGCCGCCCGTCGGCGGCATCGTGTGCGCGGCGTCTCCGGCAAGAAACACGCGCCCAGCGGCCATGGTCTCGGCGATGCGGAAAGACATTTCCCACGGCATGACATCGAGCACCTTGACGTCGAGGTCTTCCACACCGAGCGCCGTACGTACAACCTCCGCGCATCGTTTCCGGTCATAGTCTTCAGCGCTCTCGCGCCTCGGATCATAGGTAAAGGAGAGTTGGCTGACGCGAGGATTGTCCGTGCAAATGAAGGCGCCGTTTAATTTAGGGCCGCGCAGGAAGTAGAGCGCGAAGGCGCGTTCCCCCTCCTGAGGGACGAAGTCGGATTCGAAGAGGATCGATATATTCTGCGACAACGCGCCTGGCCCTTGCGTCGCAATCCCCAGGGCCGGGCGGATCGGACTGCGGTTGCCGTCCGCCGCGATAAGATAATCGGCGGAAATCGTCTCGTCTTTGCCGCTTTTGGCGTCGCGCAACGTCGCGATGACGCCTTGCGAATCCTGGGTAAGGCTGACGAGTTCTGTCGAGAAGCGGGCTTGCGCGCCCAACGAGAGGGCTCTGCGCAACAGGATCGGTTCGACGAGGTCTTGTCCGGCCATCGCCATGGTCGCTGGCGTGAACCGCCGTGTGTCGAAGCCGCCGCGCGGCATGATCGTCTCGATCGGTGGGCTGGAGACGGTTTCGGCGACGATGATCGTAAAATCGGCTTGGCCGGCCCGGCTGGCGGAGCAGAGTTCATCCTCCAGCCCAGGAATGACCCGCAAAAGCTCCATGCTGCGGTGATTGATTCCGCGCGCTCGCGGATGCCGAGAAGTCGAGGCTCGCTTTTCGACAATCAGACAGGGGACGCCGCGCCAGGCGAGCAGCAGGGCCGCGCTCAATCCAGCAAGGCCGGCGCCGACGATAAGGACAGGGACGTGGCGGATCGTCATACAACTCTCCTTCGGATATCCATCATTGAATATACTGCAACATATATACTGATCAGTATATCCGCGCAAGAAGAAAGTGAAGCTGGTCCACGGCGGCGCTGCGACTACTCCTCGCCTTGGCGCACGGCGGCAGTCATGAGAAAGAAAAGCGCAAGCCGGTTTTCGCGGCTTGGCGGGTTTGCCTATGAGCGATGAATTAGCCGGTCGACGGATTGTGGTTCCCGAGACGCGTGAACTGGCGCTGTTCAAGCGCATGCTCGAAGAGCGCGGCGCAATCTGCCTACCCTGCCCGATGATCGCGATTCACGATGCGCCCGATCCAGCGCCGGTGGAGGCTTGGGTTCGGCGTTTCATCGCCCAGCCGGCCGATGATCTCATTCTGCTGACCGGCGAGGGCCTGCGCCGCCTTATCGCGCTGGCGGATCGCAAAGGCCTTCGCGACGCCTTCGTGGCCGCGCTCGCCCATTCGCGACGGATCACGCGCGGCCCCAAGCCAGTCCGCGCCCTTAGGGAAATCGGCCTCAGCGGCGATCTCTCTCCAGATGAGCCGACGAGCGAAGGCGTCATCCGCCTGTTGTCGCGCCTCGATCTCAAAGGTCGCCGCGCCGCCCTGCAGCTCTATCCCGACAGCGCGCACGAGGCCTTGCTCAGCCACCTCAAGTCGGCGGCGGCGAGCGTCGATCCTGTTCTGCCTTATGTCTATGCGTCGAGCGCTGAAGATGCCTTAGTAGTCGCGACGATCGATGAAATGGCGGTTGGCAAGGTCGACGCCATCGCCTTCACCAGCGGCCCACAGGTGCGCCGGCTCAGCGCCGTCGCTGAAAAAACCGGACGTTCGGAAGCGCTGCGGACGGCGCTATCCCGCATGGTGGTTGCGGCGGTCGGCCCAATCGTGGCCTCCGAACTCGAGGCGCTCGGCGCGGCCCCCAGCGTCACGCCGTCTGGAGACAGCTATTTCATGAAACCGCTGGCGCGAGCTCTGGCGGAAGCCTTCGCGCATCGGAAGCCCTAGCGAGCGATGTGCCGCCCAAAAAAGTGAATGGGCTCTCGGATTTCTCGTCTCGGTATTTGCCTCCCCCTTCTGGCGACTCGCGATTGGCGATGCTAAGCTTCTGGCGTTCGAGCGTGCCGCATCTGCTTGCAAAAGCGGAGCGGAGAATTGGGAAGCCGGTGCGAATCCGGCGCTGCCCCCGCAACGGTAGGGAAGTTCGAGCGCGGCGAAAGCCACTGGGCGTTAAAGGCCTGGGAAGGCGCCGCGCTTTGGCGAAAGCCGCTTCCAAGCCCGGAAACCAGCCTCGAATGGTCGGAAGGATCGCGGGAGGCGATCGCTAAGACGGATGATCCTCAGCGCCGCTCGGCGCAGACAGACGTTCGCTCTTCGCTCCTCTCCTAACGATCTGCCGGGCGCAACGTCGGTCACGTGGGGTTTGACATGGATGTGAAACACGAAATGCGCGCCGAACTTGGCGCGAGACGGCCGGGACACACGCTCTCGAGAAAATTCTATGTCGATCCCGCCTATTACGCGATCGATCTCGAGAATATTTGGTACCGGCAATGGCTCTTCGCAGGACACGATTGCGAAATACCGAAAGCCGGCGATTTCTTCACGCTGCAGGTCGGCGAATATCCGGTCATCGTTGCGCGCGGGCGCGACGGTGCCATTCGCGCGTTGCACAACTCGTGTCGCCATCGCGGCTCTCGCGTCTGCCCGACCGAAAAAGGTTCGGCGATGCGGCTCGTCTGCCCCTATCACAACTGGAGCTACGAACTCGACGGACGTCTCCTTTTCGCGCGGGACATGGGCGCGGACTTCGATCGGTCGCGTCATGGCTTGAAGAGCGTTCATTGCGAAACCGCCGGCGGCTACATCTGGATATGCCTCGCTGAAGCGCCTCCGGATTTTTCCGCCTTTCGCGCCATGGCCGAACGCTATCTCGGCCCTCATGATCTCACGCACGCCAAGGTCGCTGTCGAGAGCACGATCGTCGAAGAGGGCAATTGGAAGCTCGTATGGGAGAACAATCGCGAATGCTACCATTGCACGTCCAACCATCCCGAACTTTGCCGCACCTTCCCCGAGAGGCCGACAGTTTCCGGCGTCGAAGGCGCGATGGCCGATCCGCTGATCACGGAACATTGGAATCGCTGCGAAGCGGCCGGCCTGCCAAGCAAGTTCGATCTTTCGCCGGATGGCCAGTATCGCGCGACCCGCATGCCGCTCTTACGTGACGCCGTCAGCTACACGATGTCCGGTAAAGCCGCCTTGGCGAAGCCGCTCAGCGACGGCGTCACGGAGCCTAACATCGGCTCTCTATTGCTCTTCCACTATCCAACGGCATGGAGCCATGTGCTCGGCGATCATGCGATCACCTTCCGCGTTTTACCGATCGGGCCGACCAAGACGCAGGTGACGACGAAGTGGCTGGTCCATCGTGATGCGGTTGAAGGCGCTGACTATTCGAAGGACGAACTGACGCAAGTTTGGTTGGCGACCAACGACCAGGATCGCCGCATTGTCGAAGAGAACCAGCGCGGGATCTTGTCGCCGGCTTTTGAACCGGGTCCCTATTCGCCGGTCCACGAAGGCGGTGTGATGCAATTCGTCGACTGGTACTGTCAGGTCAGCGACCATGCGCTCGGCGCCGATACGCAGCGCGAGGTACGGACGCTACGCTCGGCTTAACGACGTTTCCGCCCAGCCGGCGTAGGCGATAGTGCGCCGCGCCGCCTCCGCCTGCAGGCGGCTTGAACCAGCCGCCCGTACTTTGCCGTCGGGGAGTTCCAGTCTCGTGCCCTCGAGGACCGCGCCCCCGCTGTTTACCAGCTTTGGCTCCATCTTATTGAGCACTTCATAGAACAGTTTTGGAATAGACGCCGGATCGTCGAAAGAAACATATCGAACGGAAGCCTCTTTGCCCGGCTTGCTCCCCGGGACCTTTCTTTCGAACGCGCCCGCGCCGAAAATCCGCTCCATATAATTTTTGCCAATTTTTTCCCATCTTTGTTGCAGGTGTTATCACGAAGCGAAAGTTTCTGACGCCGGAGTTTCGGAAAATGTTCGTGTAATAGGCGGCCAAATCGACGCTATTCGTATGATACGACAATGCCACTGGGAAAGTATTGCAAGTATGCTTTGGCCTGTTGTATCATTTTCAGTTGCTCGTCCACAGCCCCTGGCTCGCCGCCAATCTCGCGAACACGACGACTAGTTCTTCTTTGGATCGTATTCGGATACTTCGCAGTGGTTTAATCCAAAAGCCTTGAGCAAATTCATGATCCGTTCGGATACGACCAGGCGACCAGACGATGAAAGACCGAAGTCGTCCTTTCCGGCTCGGCCGGTTATTTGCAGCCAGGAGAACGCGGGTAGAGGTCGGTCGCCATACAATTCAAGATATATTCCAGATTTCGTAACCTCGACATCGCCAAACACAACCCCCGACGCCTGCGCCTCTATCAAGGCCTCCTTAAGACGATCGGTGACAATGAAAGTGCAGATGGCCTCGAGGATGGGGTCGCAAGGCCATGTATCAAACTCATAGTTGAATTTCTCGACTCTTGGCGGCGTACCCCTCAAGTCTCCCGTCGTTGCAGGCCCGAACATCCCCGCTACTTCCGGCTCCAATGTGAAATAGGTCATATTATCCGCCTCCGCCGACCGGCGACTTGAACAAGCCGCCGCACTGTCGACCTGCGCGCGGAACGCTAATCGAATTTTATTTTGCAGCTAGACAAGGGATATGAGCG
>JASLHV010000503.1 GCA_030153205.1 Roseiarcus sp.
CTCTCAGGCAGGTTCGCGAGCTGATTGCCGAACAGAACAAAATAGGGCGGACGCGCCTTCGGTTGCGTCATGTACCTTATCTTGATGCGCCGGCCCGCGACCGCCGGCGGCGGCGTCGAATCGACGACAGGCGCGAGCCAGCGGTTGAGGCGGCCTGTCGAGATTCTTTTGCTCCAGGTCTCCTGAGCGCCGATCACCCCCTCGAGCAGCCGATCGACATGCGCGCCGGTCAGGCCTGAAACAGGAATGACGCGCACGCCGCGTAACTGCGGCAACAGCCGGTCGGCCTCTTCGCGTAACGCCTTCGCCGCCGCGCTCTTGTCCTTCACCAAATCCCATTTGTTGAGGCCGATGACGAGCGCCCTGCCCTCGCGCTCGACCAGATCGGCCAGCGTCAGATCCTGCCTCTCGAATGGGATGGTGGCGTCGAGGAGCAGCACCACGACTTCCGCGAAACGTACCGCGCGCAATCCGTCCGCGGCGGCGAGCTTCTCGAGCTTTTCGACGACGCGGGAGCGCCGCCGCAAACCCGCCGTATCGAAGAGTTTCAGCCGTCGATCGCGCCAGACGGTTTCGACGCCGATCGAGTCGCGCGTCAGGCCTGGTTCCGGGCCCGTGAGAAGACGGTCCTCGCCGAGAATCCGGTTGAGCAAAGTAGATTTGCCGGCGTTTGGCCGGCCGAGGACAGCGATGCGCAGAGGTTTCGAAACGTCGACCTCGCTGCCATCCTCTTCGTCGCCCAATTCGAGACGCGTCTCCTCCTCGTCGCCCTCCTCGTCCCGCGCCTCCTTCGGCAGGACGGCGACGAGCGCGTCGTAAAGCTCGCCCAGGCCCTCGCCATGTTCGGCGGAAAGCAGCAAAGGCTCGCCCAGGCCAAGGCCAAAAGCTTCATAGGCGCCCGCCTGCCCGGCCTTTCCTTCCGCCTTATTGGCGACGAGAAGGATCGGCTTGCCGGCGCGGCGGACGAGTTGTGCGAAATGACGGTCGGTCGGGGTCAGTCCTGAACGGGCATCGATGAGAAAGAGGATCGCGTCGCAATCGGCAAGCGCGGCCTCGGTTTGGGCGCGCATGCGGCCGGCGAGCGTCGCCGCTTCGCCCTCTTCGAGACCGGCCGTATCGATAATCGTGAACGAAAGATCGCCGAGACGCGCTTCGCCTTCGCGCCGATCGCGAGTGACGCCCGGCGTGTCGTCGACGAGTGCGAGCTTCCTGCCGACAAGGCGGTTAAACAGCGTCGACTTGCCCACATTGGGCCGGCCGATGATCGCGACTTTGGCGCTCAAAGCGTCGATCCTTCAAAGGACGGCCAGGTCGGTTTGGCCGCGCTCACTTGGCCGCTGGTTTCCCCGAGCGGACGAGGCCGAGCATCACTTCAGCGGTCTGCCTGGCGTTTTGCGGCGCTTCCGGATCGGCCGCGATCAGATCGAGCCAATGGCCGGCGCCGTCGAAATCATTCGCGGCGAGAGCGGCGGCGCCAAGCGCCTGGCGAGCCGTGTTCCGGAAGGCGCCTTTCGGCGCGGCGAGCGCCTCGAGCGCGGCCTTCGCCTTATCCGCCTGACCATTGTCCATACGCAAAAAAGCGGCGCGAAGGCGGGCGGCTTCGCGGAATAGCGGTCCGAGCGAAGCGTCGTCCGAAAGGGCGTCATAGGCGACGATGGCCCGGTTTGGATCGCTCTTGGCGAGTTCGCCGGCGCTGGAAAGGCGAGCCAGAATGGCGTAGCCGGCCGGCGCGTCGGCGGCGAGCTTGTCGAAAGCCATTTCAGCTTCGCCGCTCTTGTTGGCTCTGACCGCGTCCAAAGCGCTCTCGAAACGTGCGCCCGCCGCCTGAGCCGCCTCGGTGCGGCGCCAGTCGTAGAAACGCCATGCGCCCGTGGCGAGCAGGACGAGGATTACCACAGCGATGATGTAAGTCTGGTATTTCTTCCAGAACTCCGCCGCCTGGTCGCGCCGGACGTCTTCATCGACTTCGCGAAAAATATCGCTCATTTCACGCTTCTTGCGGCCCGATTTCTGGGCCGCTCCCTGGTTACCGCAGGCGTTAGCATGACCGCTTTGTGAAAGCGAGGGCGGACGCTGGCGGCGCGCTTCCGGTTAATCTTCCCGCCATGCCCAGATGGCGCTGAGTTTTTCTTTGCGGGTCCGTAGCGCCGCACTAAAGCGGAATCAATGGCTCAGGTCAGCGAAAAAGCCTCGACTCAGTCTATTTGCCGCAGGTCGCCCGGCGTGTGGAGCGTTCGCGCCTCAGTTCAGCGCGCGCTCATCGAACCGTACCGTAAGGACCATCCGACACTTCAACTTTAACCATGGTCGCTCGGGAGCGATCGCTAAAGTGTGCTGGAGGGAAAAATGGTGTCCGCTATCTTTTCTGTCGAGGGTAACCAGATCTGGAATGTCGATAAGAGAATTCCGACCTTTGCGACAACGGGAGACGACGTGCGCTTGGTTCAGTACCTGTTGGCGCGCACGGAAGATTGCGGAATATCCGTATCGCAGGTCGATGGCGTCTGGGGTCCGACATCCGCCGGGGCCCTGTCGGCCTTCGAACAACATTTCGGCTCCACGGTGCTCGCCGATGGCGCGATTGATCCGATCACGCCCTCGGATTCCTTTGTAAAAAATGGACACGTTTTCACTTACAAGCTTTCTCTTTTGCACGACAAATATGTGGTGAAACAGTCCCCGGCAGCCCTGCTCGTTCCCGCCTTATATTCATCCGTGGTGTTGAATATGCCCAACGACGGGCAATGTCCGCCAGAACTGGCGGCTGCGTTAAACGCCTTGATAGGCCCTTCGAGCGGACTTTCCGGCGATCCTTCGGGCGGCTCTTTGGGCGATTCCTCGTCTTCAGGGGGCCTGTTTGGGTCATGATGGTAAGGACCGGGCTCGCTGAGCGTTCGGTCTGGCCGCGCTGGCGCCGCCCCGGAAGCAGTGGCACAATCGCCCGATGCTTCGTCTCCTGCTTCTTCGCCACGCCAAGGCTGTCCCGCATGATCCCGCGCATGACCACGCGCGGGGTTTAATCGAGCGCGGGCGCTCCGACGCCATGCGCATGGGCAAATTCATCGCCAAGCAGAAATACGGCGTGACCGCTTCCGTTCATTCCGGCGCGAAGCGGACCAAGGAAACCCTGGCCATCGCTCTCGCCGAACTGCCGAAGGGCATCCCTATTGCGACCGAGCCACGGCTTTACGAAGCGCCGACGAGCGGTTTTATCGCGTCGCTGAAGGATCTGCCCCAGGATGCGAAGGTCGTCCTCCTCGTTGGGCATAATCCCAGCATCGCGGAGGCGGCTCACCGGCTTGTCGGCCGCGGCGACGAGAAAGCCTTGGCCCGCATGGAGACAAAATTTCCAACGTCCGGGCTCGCGGTGATCGATTTCGATGTCGCGCGCTGGAGCGAAATCGGCGCCGGCGCGGGACGCCTGGTCGCGTTCGAAACCCCGTCGAGTCTTTCCGAGGCCGGCTAGGCGGTTTCGCGTTTCAGGCAAGCAGAGGGAGGCGCAAGTGCCGATTTTCCGGATCTTCTGGCTGTTCGGCGTCCTTGCCGCGTTTTTGTCCTTCGCTCCCGCGCCCGCCGCTGCCGGCGGCGTCGATCCCGCCGGCCTTGTCACGTCGATCTACGCCCATGGCCACGAGGATGCGGTCTGGTCGCAATGGCTTGACGGCGCCAAGCGCCGCGCCTGGGTCTCGCGCGATCTGGCGGCGCTGTGGGGCCGATGCGATGCGCGTGCTCGTCAAACGAAGGACGAACTCGGCGCGCTCGATTTCGACATCGCCACCAATTCGCAATTGGGCTGGGAGTCTTTCAAGGGCTTTACCGTGAGCCTCGTCTCGCACAGCGACAGCCGTGCTATTGTCGACGCAAAGCTGCAGGTCGGAGCCAATACGACGCCGCCGAAGTTCGATTCCGATAATGTCATTCGCTACGACCTTACCAACGAAAGCGGCGCTTGGAAGATCGACGACGTCAGCTCGACCGTCGACGGCAAGCCCTGGTCGCTGCGCGAGCTTTTGAAGAACTATTTGAAAAACTGAGGACGCGGGTCGTACTGCGGGCTCGGAGCGTCTCCCCGTGTCCCAAAGCCGAGCGGCGCGGTACAGGGAAGGGCTAATCGTTTTCGCTTATGACGCCAGCGGCGGGTAAGTGCCTCAGTTTGAGAATTTGATGGATTGAAGCCTGCGGCTCGGGCTGGGAAGGCGTTGCGCTAGGTAAAAAGTTCCTTGACTAATGTTCTTTTTTTGTTCCTATGATGGCGTCCACACCGCGAGCTTGCACTGCTTACCGCCAAGCACTATCGAGTGCGGATATCGGGTCCGTTTAAGTGAGTCCGCCACGTTCGGCGGTGTAAGGCCGTGGCGCTGCCAGAACTTAACCCAGAGAAGGCATTCATTTTCAGGATTACGCATC
>JASLHV010000544.1 GCA_030153205.1 Roseiarcus sp.
CTGGAAATCAACGCCTACGCTTGCGCCGAAGTCGAATAGGCTCGCCGGGCGTTCCTAGTGTTCAGACGCAATCACATGATTCACCAGCGCGGAGCCGTAGGATGGGTTGAGCATCCGCGAAACCCATCGTAACGCCGGCAGGAGATGGGTTTCGCTTTTCGCTCGGCAACCGCCGGGATGCCGCCCATTTGGAGGCGCGATAGGGCCCTCAGAACATAAATCATCGAGGGGAGGATACGATGCCAAAACTCCCGATCGCTTTGTTGTCGGTTCTGGTTGTCGCTTTATGGGTGGGGCCAGCCGAGCCGGCCATGACCGACAAGGACAAGGCCGAGCTTGCAACCGCAGCATCCAGCGCCAAGGTGACGTTGGAGCAGGGGTTGATGGTGAGCAAGAAGAACGGCAAGCCGGTTTCCGCCAAGTTCGAGATAGAAAACGGCAAACCCCAGCTCTCCGTCTATATTGTCAAAGACGGTAGTAAGTATAGTGAGGTGATCGTAGACCACACCTCGGGCGAGATCGCCAAAGCCGAGCCGATCACCGGCGGCGATGACCTGACTGAAGCTAAAAAACAGAATGATGGGTTGTTCCGCGCGACCCGCGAGATCAGGGAGGCTGTCAAAGAGGCTAAGCACGACAATCCCGGCTACGTAGCGGTTAGCGTATGGCCGGAGATGAAGGATGGCCATTCCTTGGCAAACGTAATCTTGGTCAAGGATAATGATTGGAAGACGGCGGTGGTCGACCTCACAGTATATAGACCCCTGATCAAAGATTAGCGGAGCGGGCGCGAGGACAAACATGATGCGATTTACCGGGGCTGTCGTGGGGTTCGCCGCCGGATTGGCGCTCGCGTCCCCGCTCGCAGCGCAGACCCCGGCCGCCGGCGATATCGGTCTCGGGAAGCGCCTCTACCAGGACAAGGCGACCTGCGGCTTCTGCCATGGGTGGTCGGGCGACGGCGCAGGCGACCCGCAATCACCAGGCAAGGCGGCCAATCTGCGCGAGACCAAGCTCGACCACGATCAGCTGGTCGAGATCATCCGTTGCGGTGTGCCCGGCGGCACCGCGATGCCGCATTTCGACAAGTTCGCCTGGACCAAAGGCGAGGAATGCTTCGGCATGACCGAAACCGAGGTCGGCGACAAGAAGCCGCCGAACCCGACTGCGGGCCTGCAGAAGCGCGAGATCGAAGCGATCGTCGCCTACCTAGAGGCCAAGATCGTCGGGAAAGGCCCGCCAACCGTTGCCGATTGCGAGGAATATTTCGGTGCAGGAAGTGCGCGCTGCAAGGAGATGGCCGCCGGCAAGAAAGAGTAGCTTGTCCATTGGAGGTAAGGAGGGGAAATTGCCGAGTTTTTTGGACGGAACATTTGCATCATCGCGGCCATTGAAGCGCGCAACGGGCGCAGTAGCCGCCGGAGGCGTCGTTGCTGCGCTGTTATCATCCCCGCTGACTGCAGCGGAAGTGACGTTCGATCGGCTGAAAAATGCCGATAGCGAACCGGGCAATTGGCTCACCAATCACAAGACCTATGACGCGAAGCGGTTCTCGCCGCTGGATCAGATCAACCAGTCAAATATCAAGAACCTCCACGTCGCGTTCGTCGTGCAACTGGGTGGCACCGAGCCCGGAGGCGACAAGCCGCACGCGCGCGAGCAGTCGACCCCGCTGGCCGAGGACGGCTTTCTCTATATGACGGATGGTTGGGACGACGTTTACAAGATTGACGTCCGCGACGGAAAGAAGGGACGCATCGTGTGGAAGATGGATCCCGCGGTCGACAAGTCGACAGTGTGGCTGCCGTCGAATCGAGGCGTCGCCCTCTACGGCAACCAGGTCATCGTGCTGACGACCGACGGCCGGGTGATCGCGATGGACAAGGATACTGGCAAGGTATTGTGGGACAATAATTATCAGGTCGCCAACACCGACCTCTTCACCAGCGCGCCGCTGATCGTGAAGGACATGATCATCGTCCCCGGATCGGGCGCCGATATCGGCGGACGCTGTTGGCTGATGGCGATCGACGCCAAGACTGGCAAGGTGCTGTGGCGGACCTATTCGATACCGGCGACGGGGGAGCCCGGCCATGAAACCTGGGCAGACGACCACGACGCCTGGAAGACCGGGGGCGGCGCCTTCTGGTATGTCGGCGCCTACGACCCGGCGACCAATCTGATGTACTGGGGCACCGGCCAGCCGACGCCGATGTTCGATGCCGAGTACCGGCCGGGCGACAATCTCTACACCAACTCGACATTGGCCATCGACGCCGACACAGGCAAAATCGTCTGGTATTTCCAGTACACGCCCAACGACAAGTTCGATTACGACGAGGTCGGCTCGCAAATGCTCTACGACGTTACGATCAACGG
This sequence comes from Roseiarcus sp., assembly GCA_030153205.1. GTDB lineage: Bacteria > Pseudomonadota > Alphaproteobacteria > Rhizobiales > Beijerinckiaceae > Roseiarcus. The sequence continues at coordinate 2,380 of JASLHV010000544.1, forward strand.
CGAGCCGCGCAAGGTTCTGGGCCACTTCGGCCGCAACGGCTTTTACTACACTCTCGACCGCACTAACGGTTCGTTTATCAGCGCCGCGCAATACATGAAAAATGTGAACTGGACCAAGGGCATCGACCCGAAGACTGGCAAGCCGGTCGAGTACGATCCGGCGAAAAAACTGCAGCAATATGCGGTGTCCAGCAGCCGGGGGTCGGGCGAGTTCGATATCTGCCCAGACGTGCAGGGCGGGGTGAATTTCTTCCCTACCGCCTTCAACCCATCGAAGCATTTGGCCTATGGCGCCGGCATCGACGGCTGCGCCCAGCTCAAGGTCGATGAGACCCGCATGGGCGGCCCGTACTGGAACGGCGGGGTTCCCACGAGTGGGAACCCCG